>JAQGMQ010000884.1 GCA_028292305.1 Rhodoferax sp. | reverse complement strand
AGGGTGGTCGTATCTTCGGCCGCGACACCTATGTCGGCCTGGCTTCGTCAACACTCGGTGAACTGCGCCTCGGCCGGCAATATTCGTTGATGCAGACGGTGCTGTCCAAATACGACCCCGACCATCTGTCGCAATTTTCTCCGGGTCTGGCGGCGCAGCTTGCCAATGTCGAACAGACCTCGCAGGACAACGTGCTGAAGGTCTTGAGCCCGAGGTTCGGTGGTCTGTCCGCGGTGCTGACGGCGGCCTTCGGCGAGGACGCGGCCGTGCCCGCCAACAGCGGGCCGCAGGTGGTGGGCGCCGGCAAAAAGAAGTCCGGTTATGGCGCCCTGCTGGAGTACCAGAAAGGATCGCTCGTCGCCGGCTTGGGCTACCAGCGCAGCGGCCAGACGCTCACCGCCGGTGGCAGTGCCGACCAGACCGTGGTGTCGCTCGGCGCGATCTACGACTTCGGCGCTTTCGACATCGGCGGCCTGGTGTGGCGGCATGCGAACGCGCTGCCGAATGGCGCAACGCCGAGCACGCGCATGTGGACACTCGGCGGCTCGTGGCTGGTGCTGCCGGCCCTGCGCCTGGTGCTGCAGGTGGGTGAGGCCACCGACAACGGCGAGGCCTATGCCACGGGTGCCGCCAAGGCCGAAGGCACGAGCCGGTTCGTCAACCTCGGCGCCACCTACGATTTCTCGAAACGCACCGCCGTGTACACCCGCCTCGGCCGTGTGTCCGACCAGGGCAACGGCTTCAATGGCCGCGCTTCGCTGGCTGCCGTCAGCATCAACGATGCCATGGCGCTGCCCGTCAACGGTTCGATGCAGGGGCTTGCCGTGGGCCTGCGCCACCGGTTCTGAGCGCTGTCATAGACTACGGCCACTACGGCCACTATGGCCATCTCGCAGTGGCCATCCGCTGCATCGCCGAATCAGCCACTGCAGGCCCGGCGTTCACGGGCATCTCGATTTTGAACAATCACATCCAACGGTACCTGCCGCCGCATCCTTTCATCCTGCGCACACGTGCGGGCCGCGCATGAACGTGCTCGCCTCCATGCGTTACCTGGTGGCGCTGAACGAGCACCGCCACTTCGGCCGAGCGGCGCTGGCCTGCCACATCACGCAGCCGGCGCTGTCGAACGCCCTGCGCGCGCTGGAGGGTGAATTCGGCGTGCTGATCGTCAAGCGCGGGCGCACCTTTGCCGGGCTCACGGCCGAAGGCGAGGCCGTGTTCGCCACCGCGCAGCGCATGCTGCACGAGCAGGAGTTGCTGCGCCAGCGGCTGGACAACGAGGCCCAGCAGCCGAGCGGTCGGTTGCGGCTGGCCTCGGTGCCCACGGCCATGCCCATTCTTTCGCGCTTCGCCATCGCCCTGCAGATGCGTCACCCCGGCATCATGCCGACGGTGATCTCGCTGAGCTCGCTCGAGATCGAAACCGCGCTCGACAGCATGTCGCTCGACCTGGCGCTGGGCTACACCGACCGCACGCGCGTGCGCAACGTGAGCCTGGCCATCTGGCCGCAATGCATCGAGCGTTATTACCTGGTGCAGCGCACCGCGGATGTGGCTGGTGGCCAGGAAGCGGCGAGCTGGCGCCTGGGCCCGCCGGCGTCCTGGGCCGAGGCCGGTGCCTTGCCGCTGTGCCTGCTGACGCCGGACATGCACAACCGCGCCATCGTCGACCAGGCTTTCGAGGCAGCGGGCGTGCTGGTCACGCCGGCCATGGAAACCAATTCGATCCACACCCTGGCGCGCAGCGTGGGGGCGGGTGCGCTGGCCAGCGTCTTGCCCGGCGCCGCGCTCGAACTGCTGCGGCATGACGCGGCTTTCGAGGCCCGTCCGCTGGTCGAGCCGCTGCTGCAGACGCCGCTGGGCTTCATGACGCATGACAGCGACCGTGTCTCGCGCGCGCTGCAGGCGGCCATCGAACTCATGCAGGACGAAGACTGGCTGCGGCAACTGCCGCCGATGACCGAGTTCTCCACGCCGGGTTGAGCCGCGCAATCCTTGATCGACGCCCACCGGCGCCATGCGGCGCTGCGTCATTTTTTTCTTGAATTGGTCCATGTTTCGATCCAATTGGATGTGCGATGTGAGCAAACGTACACTCCGCGCTCCCGTCCACCCTGCGGCGGTTGTCATCAGGGGTGGACTCGTCAGGCACAACACCAAGGAGTCATATGGCCGGACCTTCTTCCGACACATTGCAGCAGGCCGCCGTGGCGCCTGCCGGCGGCTTTTCCAGCGGCGCTTCCACGGCGCCAGGCTGGCTGGAGAAGGAGCGCATCATCGCCGGCGCGGGCTTCAACCGCTGGCTCGTGCCGCCGGCCGCGCTGGCCATCCACCTGTGCATCGGCATGGCCTACGGCTTCTCGGTGTTCTGGTTGCCGCTGTCCAAGATGCTGGCCACCGCCGGCACGGGCGCGCAGGCCTGCGCCAAGGACATGAGCTTCTTCGCCGAGTTGTTCGCCACGGGTTGCGACTGGCGCATCGCCACGCTGGGCTGGATGTACACGCTGTTCTTCGTGTTCCTCGGTTGCTCGGCCGCCATCTGGGGCGGCTGGCTGGAACGCGTGGGGCCGCGCAAGGCCGGCGTGGTCAGCGCGCTGTGCTGGTGCGGCGGCATGCTGCTGTCGGCGCTGGGCATCTACACCCACCAGTTCTGGATGATGATCCTGGGCTCGGGCGTGATCGGCGGCATCGGCTTGGGGCTGGGCTACATCTCGCCGGTGTCGACGCTGATCAAGTGGTTTCCCGACCGCCGCGGCATGGCCACCGGCATGGCCATCATGGGCTTCGGCGGCGGCGCGATGATCGGCTCGCCGCTGGCGGCCAAGCTGATGGCGGGCTTCGGCACGGACGGCACGAACGGCGTGCAGACGACCCTGCTGATCATGGCGGCGGTCTACTTCGTGTTCATGA
>JAQGMQ010000550.1 GCA_028292305.1 Rhodoferax sp. | reverse complement strand
ACGAACGTCTGAAGGCGCTTGATTCGTTCAAGAAGGGCGAAGTCGATCTGCTGGTCTGCACCGACGTGGCTGCCCGAGGCCTGGACATCAAGGACGTGCCCGCCGTCTTCAACATCGACATCCCGTTCAACGCCGAAGATTACGTGCACCGCATCGGCCGCACCGGCCGTGCCGGCGCGTCCGGCCTGGCCGTCAGCTTCGTGTCCGGCAGCGACGCGCGACTCGTGGCGGACATCGAAAAGCTGATCGGCAAGAAGATCGAGCTCGAAGCCGTGGAGTTCGACGAGGACACCCCGCGCATCCGCACGCAAGGCCGCATCAACGATGGCCGGCGCGCCTGGGGTGGTGACGATCCGCGCGACGTGATCGACGCACCGCCGCGCAGCCCGCGCCCGCAGCGTCCGGCCGAAGCACCACGCCGCGCCTCGCGCGACCCGTTCTTCGACCAGCCCTACCAGGCCCCCGCGGCCGAAGCGGCACCCGCATGGGAAGCCGCGGCGCGCAACCCGGCCGCACGCAGCATTTCAGCCAACATCAAGCCCAAGCGCAAGGTGGCCGCGTTGTTCAAGGCGCGCCCGGCTGCGCCTGCGCAGTTGCCCGAGGCATCGACCGCCGAAACGGCCTGACCTCAGCCTGATCCCAGCTTTATGGGGCTAGCCCGGGCGCTGGGCCTGCGGGCAAGGCACCTGGATCAGCTCGCGATCGGCAAGGGTGGCGCCCACGCGCAAGGCGCTGAGTTGGCCGCCCCAGACACAGCCGGTGTCCAGCGACCATAGCCCGCCCCGGTCCATGAAGCCCAGTGTCGACCAGTGGCCGAACGCCACCTGCACGCCAGCGGTCTTGCGGCCGGGCACGGTGTACCAAGGCATGTAGCCGGGCGGTGCGGCATCCAGCCCTTCCTTCGCATCGAATTCCATGTGGCCGTCGGCTGTGCAGAACCGCAGCCGCGTCAGCGCATTCACGATGACCCGCAGGCGCGATGCGCCAGTGAGCTCGTCGTCCCATGCGGCAGGCTCGTTGCCGTACATGTGGTGCAGGAAATCCGACAAACCAGGTCCGCGCAGGGCGTCTTCGACTTCGGCGGCCAGCATCAGCGTTTGTGTCGCCGTCCACGACGGCAACACGCCCGCGTGCACCATCAGCAAGGTTTCCCCGGCCACCGTTTCCAGCATCGCCATGCGCTGGTGGCGCAGCCAGTCGAGCAGGGCCGGGCCGTCGGGCGCGTCGATCACGTGGTGCAGCGTGTCTTTGCGGTGCGCGGGTCGTACGCCATGCGCGGCGGCCAGCAGATGCAGGTCGTGGTTGCCCAGCAGGCAGCGCGCCGCATGGCCATAGCCCATGAGCCGGCGCAGCACGGCTTCCGAGGCCGGCCCCCGGTTGACGAGGTCGCCGAGCACGAACAAGGTGTCGCGGCTGGGCGAGAAATCAATACGGTCGAGCAGCCGCGCCAGCGGATCGTCGCAGCCCTGCAGGTCGCCTATCAAGTAAATTGCCATGCGCCTTTTAGCTTGTTTATGACGGTCAAAAAGCCTGCATTTTTCTCGGCGTCTTTTGCTATTTCGAGTGCTGTTAGTTCGCGCTCTAGCTTGTCAAAGTCAACGCCTTTGACAGTCGCTAGCACCAGTGCTTGAGGGCGCGACGGGAATTTAAAGCCGGTTTTCCATTCGCTCACTCTGGAGGATGGGACGCCATGAGCAGCTAGCTCAATGCGGTCGTCCTTTGTCAATCCCTGTAGTAGTTCTGCATACATAGAAGGCTCCTAGTATTACAAACGGTTACACAATTACGTGTTCGGTAAGTAGTTATTAGATGTAAAATTACAGCTTCTGGAATCAAGAATGTAGATTTCAGATTCCGTAATTTTAATCCCTCATGGAGCCACCCATGTCAGACAAAACCTCAAATTTCGACCTTTTTGCAGACGCGCAGGATACAAACGAATCCGCCGTGCTGGTGGCTCAGCCGGTTGAAACCGGTTCTGCGGTCTGCACCATTGAAGGGCAGTCGGGCTGCTCGATGCAGGTCGATCTGCTGGGCGTTCGCGGTCGCAAGGCCATCCACGCGGACAGCGCCGCTCGCAAGCGTGCCTACAGGGCTTCTAAGGCCCGTATCGACTATGCCGACGATCCGGCCATCGTTGCGAAGCTGGCTGAGATCGCCGGAGAGCTGGATTGCAGCCGTCAAGACCTGATGGCCTCGCTGGTGCGGTTCGCGCTCACGAATCGCAATTGGAAACAAGTCGGCCTGTACGGTCGTCGGGGTCAAGCATGAGCGGCGGTGGGTTAACTCTGGTCCCTATGTCCCGCATGGTCTATCAGTTTGAATCCCGCTACCTGCGAGCTGTGATCCGTGGTCGTTTTGAGGCTACCCAGCAAGACGGCTTGCGGTATGCCGCGATGTACGTAATTGGGTGGGGCGTGTGATGGCTAAGTTTGATGAGCCTATCGGCCCTATTCCTCCTTTGACCGCGGCTGATCGCCTTTGGGCTCGAAGGGCGCTTGCCGTGCTGATCGTGCTGGGTGCTCTGGTGGTGTTTGCGGTGGTGTCATGGTGATCGCTGTTTATTCCGGCCATCCTGGTGCAGGCATGACCATAGGCGCGCAGCCTATGGCGGTAGGTACGCAGCAGCACGAAGTGCAGCTGTCACATCCCCCACGCATCACGCCACCTGCGACAGCCAGCCATTTGTCCGCCATGTCCCTTGCTATCACCTTCCTCATTGGTCAGCAGCAGGG
>JAQGMQ010000536.1 GCA_028292305.1 Rhodoferax sp. | reverse complement strand
AAATCTCCAGCTTCGGCACGGCGGTGACGAAACGGCCGCCCCATTCGCGGATGTAGCTCAGCTGCGCCATGACCTCGTCCTTGAGGTTCCACGGCAGGATCAGCACATGGCTGGGCCGCTGCGCGCGCAGGTGGGCTTCGTCGACGATGGGAATGCGGCTGCCGGGCATGAATTTGCCCTGCTTGGCGGGGTTCCGGTCGACCACATATGGCAGCAGATGCGGCCGCACGCCGGCGAAGTTGCACAGCGTATTGCCCTTGGCGGCGGCACCGTAGGCAGCCACGCTGTGGCCCTGCTCGGCCATGTCGATCAGGAACGACAGCAGTTCGCGCGCAATGCGCTTGGGCTGCTGGTCGAACTGGCTGTAGAAGCCGGCCGTCAACATGCCGGCCTCGGCCTCCAGCGCCAGCACCTGCTGCACCGCGGGGGCGGTCATGTGGCGCCCGGTCTCGGCGCGCTGGGCAAACACCCGCAGGCTTCCGCCGTGGGTCGGCAGCTCCTGCACATCGAACACGGCCAGGCCGTTGGCGGCAAAGATGCGCTGCACCGCCGTGAGCGACAGGTACGAATAATGTTCGTGGTAAGCCGTGTCGAATTGGCAGAACTGCACCATGCGCAGCAAATGCGGAAACTCGAACGTGGCCACGCCCTGCGGCTTCAGCAGCTGCGCGAAGCCGCCCACGAAATCGTTGATGTCGGGCACATGGGCCAGCACGTTGTTGGCGGCCATGAGGTCGGCGCTCTGGCCCGCGGCGGCCAGCTCGCGGCCCAGCGCCACGCCGAAGAAGCGTTCATCGATGGTGATGCCCTTGGCGCGCGCGGCGGCGGCGGTGCTGGCGGTGGGCTCGATGCCCAGGCAGGGAACGCCAGCGGCCTTGACGTATTGCAGCAGGTAGCCGTCGTTGGCCGCAATCTCCACCACATGGCTCTGCGCACCGAGGCCGAAGCGGCGCAGCATGTCAGCGACGTAGGACTTGGCGTGGTCGAGCCAGGAACTCGAGAACGAGCTGAAGTAGGCGTAGTCTTCCGTGAACAGGGCCTCGCGGCCGGCGTGGTCTTCGGTCTGCACCAACCAGCAGCACTGGCAGGTCAACAGGCGTAGCGGGTACCAGGCCTCGGGTGCGTTCAGGCTGGCGGCGGTCAGGTAGGCGTTGCTCGGCGGGGCGCTGCCCAGGTCGAGAAACGGCAGGGTCAGCGCGGCAGCGCAATGGCGGCATTTCACAGCCTTACTCCTTTAAATTCGGGGGTGATCATCGCGTGGCCGGCATCGCGAGGCGACAGGCCCTGCACCGGCAGCGGCCATGCCACCGCGATGCGCGGGTCTTGCGGGTCAAGGCCGGCATCGTGGGCTGGCGCGTAGAAATTCGAATGGCAGTACAGCATTTCCGCATCCGGCGTCTGGGTCTGAAAACCGTGGGCAAAGCCTTCGGGAATCAACAGCGCGCGGTGGTTGTCGGCCGACAGGTGTTCGGCATGCCATTGCAGGAAGGTGGGCGAGCCGGCCCGCAGGTCCACGGCCACATCCCACACGGCGCCACGCAGGCAACTCACGAGCTTCATCTCGGCATGCGGCGGCAACTGGTAATGCAGGCCGCGCACCGTGCCGCGGGCTTCGGTGAAGGTGTGGTTGATCTGGGCGACGGGCCCGCGCCAGCCGGCAGGCGCCAGTTCCTCGGCACAAAACAGCCGCGCCAGAAAACCCCGCGCGTCGCCCAACGGCAAACGCTCGATGCATTTCAGGCCGGCCAATGGCGTGTCGGTGATGGTGAAACGGCTCATGGTTTCGCCACCTCGAACGCGTCGATGTCGGCCAGGCACAGGCCACGCGCATCGGCACCGGCGGCCTGCTGGCGGTACCAGTCGAGCGTGCGCCCTACCGAGGTCGGCAGGTCCCAGCGCGGCGCCACGCCAAGCGCGGTGCGTGCCTTGGCGACCTCGAGCGCCAGCCAGCCAGCTTCGTGCGGGCCCTGCTGGCCATCACCCCAGATCACCTCGCCTGTGGGGAACACGGTTTGCGCCTGCTGCACCACGCTGCGCACGGTGGCGGCTTCCTGGGTGGCCGGGCCGAAGTTGTAGGCCCCGGCGAGCGACGGCGTGTGCCACAGTTTTTCGGCCAGCACCAAGTAGGCCGCGAGCGGCTCCAGCACGTGTTGCCAGGGCCGGATCGCTTCGGGCCGGCGGATCTCCAGCGGGCGCCCACCCAGCCAGGCCCGCACCGCGTCGGGGATAAGCCGGTCTTCGGCCCAGTCGCCACCGCCGATGACGTTGCCCGCGCGCGCCGTGGCCACCGCCGTGCCCTGCGCCGACAGGAAGGACGCGCGGTAACTTGCCACCACCAGCTCGGCCGCGGCCTTGCTGGCGCTGTAGGGGTCGTGGCCGCCCAGGACGTCGTCTTCGCGGTAGGGATAGGCCCATTCGTTGTTGCGGTAGACCTTGTCGGTGGTCACCACCACCACGGCGCGCACGCCGGCCGCGCCCTGCGCGCTGCGCAAGGCATCGAGCAGATGCGCCGTGCCCATGACGTTGGTGGCAAAGGTATCGAGCGGGTCGCGGTAACTGGCGCGCACCAGCGCCTGTGCGGCCAGGTGCAGCACCACGTCGGGCCGGGCATCGCGGACCTGCGCCGCGAGTGCCGCCGCGTCGCGGATGTCAGCGATGCGGTGGTCGATCGCGTCTGGCAGCCTGGCCAGTTCGAACAGGCTCGGGGTGGTGGCGACCGGCAGCGACAGCCCGACCACCTGCGCGCCGAGCCGGTGCAGCCACAGGGCCAGCCAGCTTCCCTTGAAGCCGGTATGGCCGGTGAGCAGCACGCGTTTGCCGCGCCAGAACTGCGGGTCGGGCAGGGCCATCACCAGACCTTCCACGGCGCCTTGCCGGACTGCCACAATTCTTCGAGCAGGTTCTTTTCGCGCAGCGTGTCCATCGGCTGCCAGAAGCCCTGGTGCTCAAAGGCCATGAGTTCGCCGTCGGCCGCCAGGCCCGACAAGGGCTCCGCCTCCCAGCTTGTCGCATCGTTGCCGATGCGCGCCAGGCAGGCCGGCGACAACACGAAGAAGCCGCCGTTGATCAGGCCACCGTCGCCACGCGGCTTCTCGGTAAAACCGTTGACGCGGTCGCCCTGCATCTGCAGCGCGCCGTAGCGGCCGGGCGGTTGCACGGCCGTGACCGTGGCCAGCTTGCCGTGTTGTTTGTGGAAGGCAATGGCATTGCCGATGTGCACGTCGGACACACCGTCGCCGTAGGTGAAGCAGAAGGCCTCTTCGCCCTGCACGTAGTCGGCCACGCGGCGCAGGCGGCCGCCAGTCATGGTGTCGTCGCCGGTGTCCACCAGCGTCACGCGCCAGGGCTCGGCGTGTTTGTGGTGCACTTCCATCTTGTTGTTGGCCATGTCGAAGGTGACGTCGGACATGTGCAGGAAGTAGTTCGCGAAGTACTCCTTGATGATGTAGCCCTTGTAGCCGCAGCAGATCACGAACTCGTTCACACCGTGGGCCGAGTACATCTTCAGTATGTGCCAGAGGATGGGCTTGCCGCCGATCTCGATCATCGGCTTGGGCTTGAGGTGCGTTTCTTCGGATATGCGGGTGCCAAGGCCACCGGCCAGGATCACGGCTTTCATGGGGTTGCTCCACACCATTGGGTAAACATCTGCCGGTACGCGTCTTCCACGTGCCGGGCGAAGGCGGCCTCGTCCATCAAGGCGCTGGCCTGCATTTCACCACGCAAACCCGCCCTCAATTGCGCCAGCCGCACCGTGTCTTCGGCCAACGCGGCGGCCTTGTCGATGTACTCGGCCTCGGTCTGGGCGATCCACTCCGGGTGGCCGATGCCTTGCAGGATCGAGCTGCCCAGGCAGCCTACGCTGGGCCGGTCGGCCAGGGTCACGTAGGGGATGCCCATGTAGAGCGTCTCGAACAGCGTGGTGCCCGAATTGTGGGGAAAACAATCGAGACCGATGTCGATGCCACGCAACACATCCCAGGGCGGGCTGTGGCAGCCGATCAGCAGTTGCTCGCGGGCCACGCCGTGGGCCAGGAAGCGGGCCGCCAGCTCTTCTTGCGTTTCGGCATCCAGGTAGCTGCGGCTGTCGATCACGAGCCGCGCGTTGCGCACACGTTTCAGCAGCGCGGCCCACACGCGCACCGTGCGGTGGTTCACGCGCAGGGCCCGGGTCAGCGTGCCGAAAGTGACGTAGCCGTTGCGCTCCGCGGGCAGCGGGCCGACCTCGCCCATCTGCTTCACACCAGCGGGGCGGTACACCCAGCCGGTGGGCAGGCGCCACGGCGCCTCGGAGAAGAAGGCTTCGCTGCCGGGCGGCGCGCTGGCCGCATCGGTCAGGAAGTAATCAATCGCAGACAAGCCGGTGGTGCAGCCATAACCCATCCACGACAGCGACACCGGCGCCGGCTTCCTGGCGAACACACCCAGCCGGTTGCCGCCGGTGTGGCCCGCCAGATCGACCAGGATGTCGATGCCGTCGGCCCGGTTGCGCTCGGCCAGCGCCGCGTCGCTGATGCCGCGTGTGGGCACCCAGTGGTCCACGTAGCCCTTGTAGCGCGCCGTGGCCGGGTCCTCGCGCAGCAGCTCGGCATAGGCATACACACGCACCTGGCTCCTGTCGTGGCGCGACAGCAGCGGTTCGAGAAAGTTGGCGCAGGAATGGCTGCGGAAATCGGGCGAGACATAGCCGACCTTGAGCACGCGGTGCGGGTCGCGCAAATTGGCGTGCGGCTTCCATTCCTTGCGGTGCTGCACGCAGAAATGATTGTCGTAGGCGCGGTATTCGGCGAACACCTGCTCGCCGGTCTTGTCGGGGTGGTAGTTCAGCACGAACAGCAGATTGCCATGCGCCGAAGCATCGGCGGGATTGAGCGCGAGCGAGCGCCGCATGCTGTCTTCGGCCTCGTGCAGCCGCCCCTGGTTTTGCAACACGATGCCCAGGTTGCCATGGGCCGGGCCGAGCTTGGGGTCGATGGCCAGCGCCTTGCGGAAGCCGTCCTCGGCTTCGACCAGCCGCTGCATCGCATTGAACACTTCGGCCAGGCTGTTCCAGCCGATGGCCGATTGCGGGTCGAGTTCGATCGCGCGGCGGCAACTGGCCTCGGCCTCGCCGAAGCGGGCCAGATCCTTCAGCACCGAGCCGGCCTGCATGTTCAACGACACGTTGTCGGGCTCGATCTCCAGCGCCTTGCGCAGGCAGGCCAGGGCCTCGGCACCGCGTTGCTGCCGACGCAGCACGCCACTCAGGTTGACGTAGCCGGCGATGAAATCGGGTTTGGCGCGCAGGGTGTCGCGCCAGTAGACCTCGGACTCGGCCCACCGGCCCGTGTCCTGCAGCACGCGGTCCAGGTTGAGCATGGCCGACGTGAAGTCGGGGCGCAGCACCAGTGCCGTGCGGAAGCACTGCTCGGCCTCCTTCAGCTGGCCCTGGGCCTTGAGGTTGGTGCCCAGGTTGTAGTGCGCCGTGGCCGATTCGGGCTTGAGCAGCACAGCCTCGCGGAAGAACGGCTCGGCCTCGGGCAAACGGCCCTGTTGCTGCAGCACCAGCGCCAGGTTGCTGTGGGCTTCGGTGAACTCGGGCACCAGCGTCAGCGCCTGCCGGAAACTGGCCTCGGCCTCGGCCAGCAGACCCTGGTCGTGCTGGCTGTTGCCCAGGTTGTAGACCGCCTGTGCCTGCTGCACCAGCGCTTCGAGCGCATCGCTGCTGCCCGCGCTCCAGGTTGCGAACATCTGCCGGTAGGCCTGCTCGACCTGGTGCGCAAAACCGTCTTCGTTCATCAGCACGCTGGCCCGCATCTGGGCACGCAGGCCCTGCCGGAACGCGGCTAAAGCGGGCAGATCCTGCGCCAGCGCCACCACCTTGTCGGCATAGTCGGCGTGGGTCTGGGCGATCCATTCCGGGTGGCCCGCGCCCTGCAGGATCGAGCTGCCGAGCCGGCCCACGCTCGCGCGCCCGGCCAGGGTGACGTAGGGCACGCCCATGTAGAGCGACTCGAACAGCGTGGTGCCCGAGTTGTGCGGAAAGCAGTCAAGGCCGATGTCGATACCGCGCAGCACGTCCCACGGTGGGCTGTGGTAGCCGATGTGCAGGCGCTCGGCCGCGACGCCATGGGCCACGAAACGCGCGGCCAGCGCTTCCTGCGCGGCCACGTCGACGAAGCTGCCGCTGTCGACGACCAGATGCGCGTCCGGCAGGCGCTGCAAAATTTCAGACCATACCCGCACGGTGTGGTGGTTGATGCGGACGCTGCGCGTGAGCGTGCCGAGCGTCACATGACCGTTGCGCTGCGCGGGCAGCGGCCCGGGCTCGCCCATGCCCCCGGCCGGGCGGTAGGCCCAGCCCGCGGGCAGGCGCCAGGGCTTCTCGGAGAACAGCGCTTCGCACCCGGGCGGGGCACTGGCCTCGTCGGTCAGGTAGTAGTCGATCGCGCTCAGACCGGTGGTGTAGCCAAAGCCGAGCCACGACAGCGACACCGGTGCCGGCTTGCGGGCAAACACGCCGAGGCGGTTGCCCACGGTGTGGCCAGCCACGTCGACGAGGATGTCGATGCCGTCGGCGCGGATGCGCTCGGCCAGCGCGGCGTCGCTCATGCCGCGGGTAGGAACCCAGTGGTCCACATACGACCTGTAGCGCGCCGTGGCCTCGTCTTCGCGTGCCAGCTCGGCGTAGGCAAAGGTTTCGACCACGCCTTTGTGGTGCGCCGCCAGCAGCGGCTCCAGGAAGCGGCAGCAGGCGTGGTTGCGGAAGTCGGGCGAGACATAACCCACTCTGAGCACACGCGCGGCATGGCGCGGGTTGCTGTGCGGCGTCCAGCCGGCGCGGTAAGGCATGCCGTAGCGCCGGTCGTATTCACGGTAGTCGGCGAAGATGGCTTCCGCGCTCTGGTCCGGGTGGTAGTTGGCCGTGAACAGCAGGTTGCTGTAGATGTCTTCCTGCGCCGGGTCGAGCGCCAGCGCCCGCCTGAAGCTGGCCAGCGACGCGTCGAGCCGGCCCTGCTTCTGGTGGGTGATGCCCAGGTTGTTGTGGGCTTCGACGTAGTCGGGCTTCAGCACCAACGCACGTTGCAACACCGCCTCGGCTTCGGCCAGCCGGCCCTGGTCCTGCAGCACGTGGCCCAGGTTGCACTGCGCCTCGGCATCGGCCGGCAGCAGCTGCGCGGCGCGGGTCTTGGCTTGCAGCACCTCGGCCGGGCGGCCCTGCGGTTGCAGCATCACGCCCAGCGCCTTCCACGCGAAACCGCTCTCGGGAAACTGCTGCGTCAGCCCACGCGCCAGGCTCTCGCCATCGGCAAAACGCCGCTCGCGGAACAGCCGCACCAGCGTCTCGGCCTCCTGGTGGCTGGGGCCCGGAACGGCGGCAAGCCTGGTCGCCGATGGCCAGGCGATACCGCTCTTCGGGGCATCCACCGTCTTGGCCTGCGGTGCCTTGGCTTTCGGCAGCTTGGGCGTCATGGAAAGCTTGGAAGGCTTGGACGCAGCCCATAGCGCGAACATCTGCCGGTATGCCGACTCCACGGCGCGTGCGAAGCGGGTCTCGTCCATCAGCGGGCTGACCTGCATCTGCGGGCGCAGCATCGTGCGCAACAAGGCGAGCTTGGGCACGTCCTGCGCCAGCGCCACCACCTTGTCGGCGTATTCGGCTTCGGTTTCGGTGATCCACTCGGGCCGACCCAGCCCCTGCAGGATGGCGCTGCCGATGCGGCCCACGCTGGGCCGGCGGGCCAGGGTGACGAAGGGCACGCCCATGTACAGCGTCTCGAACAAGGTGGTGCCCGAATTGTGCGGGAAGCAGTCCAGCCCGATGTCGATGCCGCGCAGCACATCCCAGGGCGGGCTGTGGCAGCCGATGTGCAGCCGCTCGCCGTCGATGCCCAGCGCCACGAACTTTGCGCGCAGATCGTCACAGGCCTTCGGGTCGGCAAAGTTGCGGCTGTCGATCACCAGGCGTGCCTCGGGCAGGCGGTGCAGGATGTCCGACCAGACCCGCAGGGTGGCGCTGTTCAGGCGGATGCTGCGCGTCAAGGTGCCCAGTGTCACGTAGCCGCGTTGCAGCGCCGGCGATGTGCCGGGCTCGCCCATGTCCGCAGACGGCCGGTACACGGCGTAGGGCGTATCGGCCAGGCGCCAGGGCTTTTCCGAGAACAGATGTTCAGAGCCTTCCGGCGCGCTGGCGGCATCGGTGAGGTAGTAGTCGATCGCAGCCAGGCCCGTGGTGTAGCCGAAGCCCATCCACGACACCGACACCGGCGCCGGCTTGCGCGCGAACACCCCCAGGCGGTTGCCCTTGGTGTGGCCCGCCAGATCGACCAGGATGTCGATGCCATCGGCGCGGATACGTGCCGCCATCGCGTCGTCGGTCATGCCGCGCGTGGGCACCCAGTGCGCCACGTGGGACTTCAACCTTGCCGTGGCTTCGTCCTCGCGCGCCAGCTCGGCATAGGCATAGATTTCGACCGCGGCCTTGTCATGGGCAGCGAGCAGCGGCTCGAGGAAACGGCACACGGCATGGTTGCGGAAGTCGGGCGACACATAACCCACCTTCAGCACGCGGCCGGCCTTGCGCGCATTGGAATGCGGCGCCCAGGCGGCACGGTGCGGCAGGCCGAAGCGGCGTTCGTAGTCGCGGTAGGTCTCGTAGATCTTCTCGGCGGTCTCGTCCGGGTGGTAGTTCAGCAGGAACAACAGGTTGTCGAACAGGTGACTGGAGTCGAGCCCCAGCGCCAGCGCCCGGCGGTAACAGGCCACGGCCCCGGCCAGATCGCCGAGGTGCTGCAAGGCGTTGCCCAGGTTGTGGTGCGCCAGGGCGTAGTCCGGCCGCACGGCCAGTGCCTGGCGGTACAAGGCCTCGGCCTCCACGTCGCGGCCCAGGTCCTGCAACACGAGACCGAGGTTGCTCAAGGCTTCGGCGTAGGCCGGCCGCAGCGCCAGCGCCGCGCGGTATTGGGTTTCGGCTTCGAGCCGGTGGCCCTGGGCGTGCAACTGGTTCGCGCGGTTGTAGGCCATCTCGGCCTGCATGTCCGCCAGGCTCATGTCGGCGGGCTGGGCAAGGCCGCCTGCAGCCGGTGCCGCCTGTGCGCCAGCCCAGCGGGCGAACATCGTGCGGTACGCGGTTTCGACGCAGTGAACGAAGCCGGCCTCGTTCATCAGCGCGCTGGCCTGCATCTCGGCGCGCAGCGTCTGGCGCAGCCGCGCCAGCGCGGGCAGGTCGCTGGCCAGCGCGACCACCTTGTCGACGTAGTCGGCTTCGGATGTGGCGATCCATTCCGGCCGGCCGAGGCCGTGCAGGATGGCGCTGCCGATCCGGCCCACGCTGGGCCGGTCGGCCAGCGTCACGAACGGCAGGCCCATGTAGAGCGTCTCGAACAGCGTGGTGCCCGAGTTGTGCGGGAAACAGTCCAGGCCGATGTCGATGCCACGCAAGGCGTCCCACGGACTGTGGCAGCCGATCTGCAGCTGCGCCGGGGCCACGCCCTGGGCCACGAAGCGCGCCACCAGCGCGTTCTGCACCGCCGGGTCGTCGAACGAGCGGCTGTCGATGACGAGGCGCGCGCCCGCGATGCGCCGCAGGATCTCAGACCACACGCGCACCGTGCGTTCGTTGATGCGCACGCCGCGGGTCAACGTGCCCACGGTGACGTAGCCGCGTTCCAGCGCGGGCAGCGGGTTGACGTCGCCCATGCCGGCGCCGGGCCGGTAGACGGCATAGGGCGCGTCGGCCAGGCGCCACGGCGCTTCGGAAAACAGATGCTCGCTGCCTGCTGGCGCGCTGGCGTCGTCGGTCAGGTAATAGTCGATGGCGGTCAGGCCGGTCGTCGAGCCGAAGCCCATCCACGACAGCGACACCGGCGCCGGCTTGCGCGCGAAGGCGCCGAGCCGGTTGCCCTTGGTGTGGCCCGCCAGATCGACCAGGATGTCGATGCCGTCGGCGCGGATGCGCTCGGCCAGCGCGTCGTCGCTCAAGCCCCGGGTGGGCACCCAGTGGTCGGCGTAGTGCTTGTAGCGTTCGGTGACGGCGTCTTCTTCTTCGCGCAGCTCGGCGTAGGCAAACACTTCCACGGCGCCGCGGTCGTGGCCGGCCAGCAGCGGCTCCATGAAGAAAGTACAGGCGTGGTTGCGGAAGTCGGGCGACACATAACCCACGCGCAACCGGCGGCTGGCGTTGCGGTCGTTGCCGTGGGCGCGCCATTGCGCCTTGTGCGGTGCGCCGAACTGGCGGTCGTAGGCGGCGTAGGCGTCGAAGATTTCCTCGGCGCTGAGGTCGGGGTGGTAGTTCAGCACGAACAGCAGGTTGTCGTACGCGATCTGGTAGTCGGGCTTGGCCGCCACCGCCTGGCGCAAGGCCTGCACCGCCTGTGCGATGAGGCCTTGGGCGGTGTAGATGCCGCTGAGGTTGTTGTGCGCTTCGGCGAAATTCGGGTTGATCTGCACCGCGCGCTCGAAGCAGACATGCGCCTCAGAAACCTGGCCCTGCGCATTCAGGGCCAGTCCAAGGTTGTTGTGGGCTTCGGCATGGTTCGGCTGCAAGGCCAGCGCCGCGCGCAAGGCGGTTTCCGCCTCGGGCGGACGGCCCAGTTCGAAATACGAACGGCCCAGGTTGCACAGGGCTTCCACGTCGCACGGCAGCAACTCGGCGGCGCGGATCTTGGCTTTGAGCGCTTCTTCCTTGCGGCCCTGGGGCTGCAGCATGGTGCCCAGCGCCTTCCACAGAAAGCCGTCGTCCGGGTGCCGCGCGATCAGGTCGCGGGCACGGGCTTCGCCGGCGGTGTAATCGCCGGTGCGGAACAGGGCGACCAGGCCTTCCTTGTCGGACACCGTCAGGGCTGCGGCCTTGGCCGGGGCTGGCTGCAACGCCGGTGCTGGTGCTGGTGCTGCAGTCTGTGGCGGCGTGGCGGTGGCGTCGCCCACCAGCCGATCGGCCAGCGCATTCGCCATCGACGCCTGCAGCCCATGGGCCTGGGCGAGCGGCAGAAACTGCGCCGCCAGACCGTGTTGATCGGCCCGGATCAACGCGTCGATGTAGCTGAACCAGTGCTGGCCGCTGCTGCTGTCGGCATTCAGCGCGGCTTCGAAAAACGGCAGGGCCTGTTGGGGCGCGCTGCGCTGGATGGCCAGAAGGACGCCCAGGTTGTGGTTGGCGTCGGCGTGATCGGGTTCGAAGCTCAGGATGTCGCGGTAGATGGCCTCGGCCGCGTCGAAGTCCCAGGCCTGGTGGCGCTCGATGGCCTGCGCCAACAGCGCGTCGGCCGCAGACTCGTCAAGGGGCGCGTCGGGATGGGTGAGGTGCGTGGCGTCGGTCATATCGGTCATGGCTGCGGGTCGGGCCAGCAGAAGGCAGACCCCGACTCGCCGCAAGGATAAGTTGCAGGCTCGCTTTACAAAGCCGGAATTGGCGCCGTTTGGCGCCGCACTTCGCATATTCAGACGGGCCGGATCTGCATATCCTTTCGACTGTCCCATTCTCGTGGCAGCGCCTGCGGAAAGCAGCGCTTCCGGCCTGAGCGGGACCTTCCATTGGCCTTTTCGCGACGGTTTTTCGAGCGCGCAGGCTTTTTGGCAGCACGAACAAACGCTTATTGTTATTTTCGATTTAACCTCGACCCAGCCGCATCCGATACATTTACACACAACACGCCGTAAAGATGCCCTGGAAACCGTCGCCCTGCCATAGGCATATCCCCCCTACCTCCACATGATCGTTCTCATCGGCTATGCCGTCTCCATGGGTTGCATCTTTGGTGTGTACATCTTTCACGGTGGCAACATCAGCGTGATCCTGCACGCCCTGCCCTTCGAGCTGATCACCATCTTCGGTGGCGCGCTGGGCGCGTTCGCGGTGAACAACCAGCCCAAGGTGCTGAAGGCCACGATCAAGCTGCTGCCGCAGGCGCTGAAGGGCTCCAAGTACACCAAGGCGCGCTACATGGAGCTGATGGCGCTGCTCTACGACATCCTGCAGAAGGCCCGCAAGGAAGGCCTGATGGCGATCGAGAAGGATGTGGAAACCCCGCACGACTCGGAAATCTTCAAGAAATACCCCACTGTGGGCCACGACCACCACGTGGTCGAATTCATGACCGACTACCTGCGCATGATGGTCTCGGGCAACCTCAACGCGCACGAGATCGAGTCGCTGATGGACAGCGAGATCGACACCCACCACCAGGAGGCCCATGCGCCGATTGCCGCCATTGCCCGCCTGGCCGGCGCGTTGCCGGCGTTCGGGATCGTGGCCGCGGTGCTGGGTGTGGTGAACACCATGGGCTCGGTGGGCCAGCCGCCGGCGGTGCTGGGCGGCATGATCGCGTCGGCGCTGGTCGGCACGTTCCTGGGGATTCTGCTGGCCTACGGCGTGGTCGAGCCTCTGGGCGGCCTGCTCGAACAAAAGGGCGAAGACGGCACCAAGGAACTGCAGTGCATCAAAACCACCCTGTTGGCCAGCATGCAGGGCTACAACCCCTCGACAGCCATCGAGTTTGGCCGCAAGGTGCTGTTCTCCACCGACCGCCCGAGCTTTGCCGAACTGGAGGGCCATGTGCGTGGCAAAAAATAAATTGCTCATAAAAGACTGATAT
>JAQGMQ010000535.1 GCA_028292305.1 Rhodoferax sp. | reverse complement strand
ACCTCATTCAAGCCATCCGGTTGTAGACAGAATCCTCACCCGAATGATTCACTTACGCGGTTGAATCAGAAGGAGAAATTGCGCTGTTGGAGGGGGACCTTCAGTTTAGAGGGGGGTGGGGAGGGGTCAGGGTGCCGAATACCGGACACTTCGCTGCGCTGGCTGCCGTTGGTATTGCTCCCTCTCCCGCGTGCGGGAGAGGGCTGGGGTGAGGGTGGTGATTGACATCCCTGCGCGTCACCCCGCCCCTCACCCTAACCCTCTCCCGCACGCGGGAGAGGGAACAAGTCAACGGGCGTAGACACGGCAGCCAGCGCGGCGACGCGTCGAGCATTCTGACCCTGCCGAATCCGAGCACCGCAGGGTATCCGCAGCGTCACCGGAAGATCGCAGACAGCGGGGGCGGCATCGATGGACTTGCCGGCGGCATCAACCAGCGTTGACAAATCAACCAGACTTGACGACCCAACCAGACCCTTCGACAAGCTCAGGGCGAGCGGAAGGGGGACGATTCGGCAGGCTCATCAAAAAGGAAGAGGGCAGCCCCTAACCAGGCTCAGCGGCACAGAAAACAGGAGGCTTCGACAAGCCAAGCCACACCACCCGCTCACCTGGAAGTCGGCTGCGCCTTCAACGTCACCAACGTCCTCAACAGAGCCCGATTCGCATCATCGATCGGCAAGTTGTGCTTGCGGCACAGCGTCCGGATCTTCTTTGTGTCGTCGCTCGCTTGCGCAACCGCAATCTCGAGCGACGAGGCATACGGCCCGGCGTTCTTCACGGTGGCGTCGTAGATCCGCTCCGACAGTGGAATGCGGCGCAGCACGGTGCCCAGCGGCTCGCCGAGCAGCAGGTCGAGCTGCGAGAACAGGCCGCAGAGGTAGATTTCGCGGCGCAGGCCGTCTTCGGCGCCGGCGTCGAGCAGGTGTTCCATGAGCCGTGCGCGCAGGATCATGCCGGCCTTCACGGGGTGCAGGTTGTGGTCTTCGGAGGCTTGCGGCAATTGCGCCACCAGCCATTTGGCGAGCGACGAATACCCCAGCATCATCAGGCCGTGCCGCAGCGATTCCACGCCGGTGCGCACGCCGACGCCGGCCGAATTCACATAGGCCAGGAAGCGGTAAGCCAACACCGGCTCTTCGCTGAGCACGGCTTCGATCTGCTCCATCGACTGGTCGGCCTCGACGGCCTTGATCACGCGCATCATGGTGCGGTGTTCGGGGGCGATGGCCTGGTGGCGGTGGCCGTGCAGGATGTCTTCTTCGGGCCAGCCGATGAGGGCGTAGGCATTTTGCTGGTCGAGGCAATGCTCCATCAGCGCGCGGCTGGCCACGCCTTCGTAGATCTGGCCGGCCTGCACCGGGCTGCGTGCGGTCGAGGGGGCCGACAGGCTCGACAGGTTGCGCTGTGCCGCGCCCGCCTGCAGGGCGGCCAGCGCGGTCTGGGCGGACAACGTGACCACGCTCTTCACGAAGCAGCGGGCCAGCGTCGGGTCGACCGGGGTCTCGGCCGGGCCGCGCCACACCAGGCGCAGGCCGCGCTGGTGGGCGGCGCGCACGCGTTGCACCATGGCCGTGTCGGTGAGCCATTCCTGGCGCACTTCGATCCAGTGGGTGCCGTCGTTGGCGGGCGCGTGGTCGAGCATGTCGCACAGCAACTGGCGCGACTGCATCGACAGCAGCAGCGGCGGGGTGGTCAGGGTGTCCAACTCGGCCAGCGCGTCGAGCAGGTGCACCGCGTCCACGGCGCCCTGCTGGCTGGCTTCCACAAAAAGCTGTATCCCTGCCAGGTCTCGGCGTTGGTTCCACAGCGGGCGGTAGCCCAGGGTGACGCTGCCGAGCACGGAAGGGATCATGGTCAACTAAGGTAATTGAAGAGCGAAAGTTTCTGGATCTGGGCGTACGACTGCAGGGCGGCCTGGTAGCCGGTCTGCTGGTTGGTCTGATCCGACAGGGCCTTGATCATATCGAGATCTTCGGCCCGGGTGCGGTCGGCTTCGAGCTGCACGGAGCGGGTCTGCTGGCTTGCGTCGACGCGGTCGACACGGTTCAGCAAGTCGCCCGCCAGGCCCTGTGAAGCCTGCAGCCGGGCCATGCCGGAATCGATCTGCGTCAGCGCCTGGGTGATGCCGTGGGTCAGCGTGCCGACGTTCGGGCCGGCGTTCTTGACACCGGCGATGGCCTTGTCGAGCACGGCGAACACGTCGGACTTGACGCTCGGCGTCACCGCGAAGCTGTCGCCGCTTTTCGGCACGCCCTTGACCACCATCGACATGCCGTCGAAGGCGATCGCCTGACCCGAGGTGTAGGGCTGCGCGGCCGCCACCGAGGTGCCGGTGGTGGTGTTGGTCACGTCGTAGGTGGTGACACCCGCGGCGTTCACCGTGAACTGGATGCTGTAGTTGTTGCCGGTCACCGCCGAGGGGTTGGTCACCTGGCCGAGGTCGGACCAGGCGGTGCCCGCGTTGGCCGCGCCGAAGTCCACCGCGAACACGCCGTTGCCGGTGGGCACGCTCATCCAGGCGGCCTCGCCGTCGAGCGTGGGCGTGACCGACACCTCGCCATTCGGCCGCTGGCCCGGAATGGCCGCGTACTGCACCCCCGTGGTGGCGTCGACGAATGGCGGCGCGGCGCTGCCCAGGCCGCTGAACAGCGGGATGCCGTTGCTGTCGGCGCGGTTCGAATAATTGAAGATCTGCTCGCGCAGCGAGGTCAGCTCCTGCACGATGGAGGCGCGGTCGGTGGGGCTGTAGGCGCCATTGCCGGCGGCCACCAGCTTTTCGCGGAAGGCCTGCATCGCGTCGTTGGCCTCGCCCAGCGTCGACTCGGCCTCGGTGATCGAATTGCGCTGCATGGCCAGCGCGCGCTGGTCGGTGTCGACCCGGGCGATGCGGGTCTGCGCGCGTTCGGCTTGGGCCGCGGCCGTCGGGTCGTCGCTCGGGCGCAGCACACGCTTGCCCGCGGTGATGTGTTCCTGCAAGGACGACAGCGTGCTCTGCCGCGTCGTGAGGTTGCGCATCGCGGTGTCGAAGGCGTTGTAGCTGCCGAGTCGGGCGAAAGAGGCGGCCATGGTGGTTTCCCCGGTTCTTGGTTATTTGTGGTTCGGATCAGCGCATGTTCTGGATCAGCGTGTCGAAGATGGTCTGCGAGATCTGGATCATCTTCGACGAGGCCTGGTAGGCCTGTTGGTACTGGATCAGCTTGGCCGCTTCTTCGTCGAGGTTCACGCCCGATACGGCCGCCTTGTCCGACTCGGCATTGGCCGCGATCGCCTGCGACACGCTGGTCGCGTATTGCGCGCTCTGGGTGCGCACGCCGATCTGTGCGATGAGCCCGGCGTAGCCGTCGGACATGGTGGCGCCGTCGAAGGTGGGCAGGTCGCGCAGGCCCATCATCGCGTCCGAGTTGCCGGCGTTCAAGTTGAAGTAGCCCGTGCCGCCGCTGGTCGGCGTGGCGTCCTGCACCTTGATGGTGTCGCCGTTGCCCGGCGTGCCTTGCAGCTTCAGCGCCCAGCCGTCCACGGTGATGGTCTGGCCCGAGGTGTAGGCGTACGGCGGGCCGGCCAGCGGGGTGGGCGGCGTGGTCGATGCGTCGGTGGGCGCGCCGGTGTTGCCGGTCAGCGTGAAGGTCGGCGGCGTGCCCGTGGCGAAGGTCAGCGTCACGCCACCGGCGCCGGGCAACACGAAGCCTTCGGGCTTGGCGCTCAGGCTCACCACGGCCACGTTGCCGGTGTTGGCGGTGCCGATCTGCGGCTCGATGATGCTGGCCGCGGCCAGGTCACGGGCCGACGAGATCGCGGTGTTCATGGCCGCCGCTGCGGTCGCAAAAGGCTGGATCAGAAACTTGTCGCCGTTGGCCGCGGTGGCGCTGATGTTGAAGCGCAGGCCGTCGATATCGACCGGCACGGCCGCCACGTTCGTGACCTGCCCGTCGGACAGCCGCACCACGCTGCCGGTGGTGGCGCTGGTCATGCGCAACTCGTAGTTGGAGGCGACCATCTTGGTGGCGTCGAGCACCGACACGCCCACCGTGGCGGTGGTCGGCAGGTGCGTCACCGAGTTCAGCGCGGTGGCCTTGCCGTCGGCCAGCGTGATCGGCGTGAACAGGTTGCCGCCTGGCTGGCCGTCCAGGTCGAGTCCGAGCTTGTGCTGGTCGTTGACCTCGCTGGTGATGGCCAGCGACATGCGGCCCAGCAGGTTGCTGGCCTCTATCAGGTCGTTGTTCTGAAAGCGCAGCAGGCCGGCCACCTCGCCGCCGCCGAGCATGTTCTCGTCGAGCACATTGGTCACGGTGCCCAGCTGCACGGCCAGCTTCTTGCCGGGCACGCCGTATTCGTCGGGCACCAGCTTCACCGGCGATGCCGCGTTGCCCAGCACCACGGCCTGGTTGCCGATGAACACGCTGAGCGTGCCGTCGGTGGCATTGGCGGTGGTGGTCTGGGCCGACTTGTTGAGTTCGTTGATGAGTTGGTCGCGCTGGTCGAGCAGATCGTTCGGCGTCTGGCCGGTGCCGGTGGCGCGGGCGATGTTCTCATTGAGCGCGGCGATGCGGGAGGTCAGGCTGTTGATGTTGTCCACCGCCTGCTGCAGTTGTTGCGTCACGCCCGACTGCACTTCGTCGAGCTGCTTGCTGGCCGTGCGGAAGCGGCCCGTGAGCTCGTTGGCGCGGGTCAACACCACGTTGCGCGCGGTCAGGTCGGTGGGTGAGCTGGACACGTCGGAGAACGCGTTCAGCATGTCGTTCACCGCCGCGCCCAGGCCGCTGGTGCCGCCCTGGAAGATGTCCTGCAGCTGGCTCAGCTTGTCTGAGCGCGCGGTGTCGCCGGCCTGGATCGCCTGCGTGAGCGAAGCCTGCCGCGTGAGGAACTGGTTGTAGGTGCGCTGCACGGTGACGATGTCGACGCCCTTGCCGATGTAGCCGCCGCCGGTGAACTGGCCGGCCACTGCTTCGAGCACCACGTTCTGCCGCGTGTAGCCCACCGTGTTGACGTTGGCGATGTTGTGCCCGGCCGTGGCCAGCGCCGCCTGGTTGGCCAACAGCGCGCGGGTGCCGACGTTGAGCAGGCCGCTCATGGGTCAAGCTCCGCGCAGCGCACGGCGTCGGGCGCCGGTTGGAAGCGGTGTTGCGCGCCACGCATCGGCGACCTCTTACGCATACGCCCGGCGCAATTGCTCGGTGCGGTCGATGGCCTTGCTGAGCTTGCTGGCGTAGTTGGGGTCGGTGGCGTAACCGGCGCGCTTGAGCTCGGAGGCGAACGCGATCGACGAGCCCGTCTTCTTGCTGGCCTCGGCGTAGCGGGGGCTTTCGTTGATCAGCTT
>JAQGMQ010000878.1 GCA_028292305.1 Rhodoferax sp. | reverse complement strand
CTAGTAGGTGTTTTGGGCTATCCGAATTAAAATAGGGGACTGGCCAGCTTTTCGCACATAGGAAGCAGGTCTACTTATAAACCGAGGCTTTTGAATATCTATGTTGTTACCCGACTGGGCCGTGCTGAATGCGGCTGTTGACTGGCTGGCCAATGGGCTGTTGAACTTGTCCTGGTGGCAGATCGTGTTGTACACGCTCGTCACCACACACATCACGATTGCCAGCGTCACCATCTACCTGCACCGCCACCAGGCCCACCGCGCGATGGACCTGCATGCGTTGCCGGCTCACTTCTTCCGTTTCTGGCTTTGGCTGGGCACGGGCCAGGTGACCAAGGAATGGGTGTCGGTGCACCGCAAGCACCACGCCAAGTGCGAGACCAAGGACGATCCGCACAGCCCGCATGCACACGGCATCGAAACCGTGTTCTGGAAGGGCGCCGAGCTCTACCGTGCCGAAACCAAGAATCTTGAAACCATCGCCAAGTTCAGCCACGGCTGCCCGAACGACTGGATCGAGCGCAACCTGTACAGCCGCTACAGCTGGCAGGGCGTCGGCCTGATGATGATCATCAACCTGGCGCTGTTCGGCATTGCCGGCTTGGCCGTGTGGGCCGTGCAGATGGTCTGGATTCCCGTCACCGCCGCCGGCATCATCAACGGCATCGGCCACTACTGGGGTTACCGCAACTTCGAGGCGCCTGACGCCAGCACCAACATTTCGCCCTGGGGCATCATGATCGGTGGCGAAGAGCTGCACAACAACCACCACACCTACCCGACCTCGGCCAAGTTCTCGGTCAAGCCGTATGAGTTCGACATCGGCTGGATGTACATCAGCCTGATGGAAAAGGTCGGCCTGGCCAAGGTCAAGAAGACGCCGCCGAAGCTGCAACTCGGCGACATCCGTCCCGTGGCCGACGAGAAAACGCTCGAAGCCCTGATCGCCCACCGCTACGAAGTGATGGCCGGCTACGCCCGCGAAATGCGCCGTGCCTGCAAGTCCGAAATCGAAGCGCTCAAGGCGCGCCAGGCCGACGTGGCCGTGCTCGAATCCGCCAAGCGCTGGCTGCACCGCGACGCCGAAAAGATTCCGGCTGCCGCCCACCCGCAGCTGGCCCAGGCCCGCGCCGCCCATCCGGTGCTCGACAAGATGGTCACCATGCGCGAAGAGCTGCGCCAGATGTGGCTCAACACCTCGCAGTCGCGTGAACAGCTCACCGTCGACCTGCAGGCCTGGTGCCACCGCGCCGAAAGCAGCGGCATCGCCGCACTGCAAGAGTTCTCAATGAAGCTGCGCGCCGCCCGCGCTTGATTGGCTCACCCCCGAGTCGCTCACTTCGTGTAGCGCTCCGCCCTTGCAGGGGGCAACACCAGTGGCCCGGCAGAGCCGGTTCCGCGGTGTTTCTGGAAGGATTTATCTTTTCACGCCGTTTGCATTGGTTGAGATCTTGAGCTTTTAGCCGCTTGAGCTCTCAAAAGCAGAAAGCCCGCCAGCGTCTCCGCTGCGGGCTTTTTGCTTGCTGTGGCACCCAAGGTGCCACCGGCTGGACTAGACGCGTTCCAGGATCAGCGCGATGCCCTGGCCGACGCCGATGCACATCGTGCACAGCGCATAGCGGCCACCGGTCTTTTGCAGCTGGTTGACGGCCGTGGTGGCCAGGCGTGCGCCGCTGGCACCCAGCGGATGGCCCAGCGCAATCGCGCCGCCGTTGGCATTTACACGCGGGTCGTTGTCCTGCAGGCCCAGTTGACGCAACACGGCCAGACCCTGCGCTGCAAAAGCTTCGTTGAGCTCGATCACGTCCAGCTGCGCCAGTGTCAGGCCGGTCAATGCCAACACCTTTTGCGTCGCCGGCGCGGGGCCGATGCCCATGATGCGCGGCGCCACACCGGCGGTGGCCATGCCGACCACGCGTGCCTTTGGCGTGAGGCCGTGGCGGGCGGCGCTGGCCTCGTCGGCCAGCAGCAGGGCGCAGGCGCCGTCGTTCACGCCGCTGGCATTGCCCGCGGTCACGGTGCCGTCGGGGCGCACCACGCCTTTGAGCCGGGCCAGCGATTCCATCGAGGTTTCACGCGGATGTTCGTCGCGGCTCACCACAATGGCGTCGCCCTTTTTCTGCGGGATCGTGACCGGCGTGAGTTCGGCGTCGAAGAAGCCGGCCTTCTGCGCGGCCACCGCGCGCATCTGCGAGGCCAGCGCCATCTTGTCCTGGTCTTCGCGGTTGATGTTGAAGTCGGTGGCCACGTTCTCGGCGGTCTCGGGCATCGAGTCGACGCCGTACTGCGCCTTCATCAGCTTGTTGACGAAGCGCCAGCCGATGGTGGTGTCATACACCGTATTGGCCCGCGAAAAAGCCGACTCGGCCTTGGGCATGACGAACGGCGCGCGGCTCATGCTTTCCACACCGCCGGCGATCATCAGGCCGGCTTCACCTGCCTTGATGGCACGTGCCGCGCTGCCCACGGCGTCCAGGCCCGAGCCGCACAGGCGGTTCAGCGTGGCGCCGGGCACCTCGATCGGCAGGCCGGCCAGCAGCGCCGACATGCGCGCCACGTTGCGGTTGTCTTCGCCGGCCTGGTTGGCGCAGCCGTAGATCACGTCGGTCACGGCCTGCCAGTCGACGTTGGGGTTGCGCGCCATCAATGCGCGCAACGGAATGGCGCCGAGGTCGTCGGTGCGCACGCTACTGAGCGCGCCGCCGTAGCGGCCGAAGGGGGTGCGGATGGCATCGCAGATGAAGGCTTGTCGGCTCATGGGTTGTCCTTGTCGTTGTGAGTAGAAAAGGGAAGACGATCAGGCGGCTGGCGCCATCGGGGCCGTCGCTGCAATCGGCAGGCCCAGCAGACGTTCCAGCTCGGCGTGGGTCAGCCCGTCGACCAGGTCCACCAGCCGCAGGCCTTGCGGCGTGCAGTCCAGCGTCGCCAGCTCAGAGTAGATGCGCTTGACGCAGGCGATGCCGGTCAGCGGGTAGGTGCATTTCTCGACCACCTTGCTCGCGCCCTGCTTGGTCAGCAGGTCCATCATGACCCAGGTCTGCTTGGCGCCGATGGCCAGGTCCATGGCCCCGCCCACCGCCGGAATCGCATCCTTTTCGCCGGTGTGCCAGTTGGCCAGATCGCCGGTGGCGCTGACCTGGAACGCACCCAGCACGCAGATATCGAGGTGGCCGCCGCGCATCATCGCGAAGCTGTCGGCATGGTGAAAGAACGCGCCGCCCGGGAGCAATGTCACCGGCTGTTTACCGGCGTTGATCAGGTCGTAGTCTTCCAGCCCCGGCGCGGGCGCGGGGCCCATGCCCAGGATGCCGTTCTCGCTGTGCAGCAGCACCTCGCGCGTGGCCGGAATGTGGTTGGCCACCAATGTGGGCATGCCGATGCCGAGGTTGACCGTGGCGCCCTCGGGAATGTCCTGCGCCACGCGGGCGGCGAGCTGGTCTTTGCTGCGTCTTTGGTAATTCATTGATGTTCCTTCGTGCTGCGCACTACGTTGCGAGCTTGTTTGGGGTGGCCCGGCACGGCGCTCATGCCGCCTTCTTGATGCCGCCGGCTTGGGTGGCCACGCGTTCGATCTTCACCACCTGGTGCACGAAGATGCCCGGCGTGACGATGGTTTCCGGGTCGAGCGCGCCCAGCGGCACGACCTCGTGCACGGTGGCCACGGTCTTCTTCGCGGCCGTGGCCATGATGGGGCCGAAGTTGCGCGCCGCCATGCGGTAGGTGAGGTTGCCCCAGCGGTCGCCGCGCTCGGCCTTGATCAACGCCAGGTCGGCATGGATCGGGTATTCGAGCACGTAATGTTTGCCGTTGATCTCGCGGGTTTCCTTGGTCGACCCATCGGCGTGTTTCGCCAGCTCGGTGCCGAAGCCGGTGGGCGAGAAGAACGCGCCCACGCCAGCCCCGGCCGCGCGGATGCGCTCGGCCAGGTTGCCCTGCGGCACCAGTTCCAGCTCGAGTTTGCCGCTGCGGTAGAGCGCGTCGAAGATCTGGCTGTCCACCTGGCGCGGAAAGCTGCAGATGATCTTGCGCACGCGCCCCGCGTTCAGCAGCGCGGCCAAGCCGGTGTCGCCGTTGCCGGCGTTGTTGTTGACCACCGTCAGGTCTTTCGCGCCCTGCGCGATCAGGCCGTCGATCAGCTCCGACGGAATGCCCGCGGTACCGAAGCCGCCGATGAGCACCGTGGCGCCGTCCTGCACGTCGGCCAGGGCGTCCGCAACCGTGGCCGCGATCTTGTTGATCATGTTGAATGTCTCCGTGAAAACTGACCGGGGGCAGCGCGCGGCTTTTGCAAGCGGCCGCACCCAAAAAATTCATTGAAAAATGTTCGCTATAAGAACATTAGTTCTTATAATGAATTTTAGGAGATTACCCAAGCCATGGCAACCCGCGCAAGCCCTGATCCGAAACCAGCTGTCACCGGCGACACAGCAGCGCGGGTGCCGGGCGACACGTATGTCCAGTCATTCGCACGCGGCCTGGAAGTGATCCGGTCGTTCAGCGCCCAGGCGCCCACGCAGACCCTGTCCGAAGTCGCCGAACGCGCCGGCCTCACCCGTGCCGGCGCGCGGCGCATCCTGCTCACGCTGCAGACGCTTGGCTACGTGGTCACCGACGGGCGGCAGTTCCGGCTCACGCCGCGCATCCTCGACCTGGGCTTCGCCTATCTTTCGTCGATGCCGATCTGGAACCTGGCCGAGCCGGTGATGGAGTCGCTGGTCGCCGAGGTCAAGGAGTCGTGCTCGGCCGCCGCGCTGGACGGCACCGACATCGTCTACGTGATGCGTGTGCCGACCCACAAGATCATGCGCATCAACCTCGGCGTGGGCTCGCGCCTGCCGGCCTATTGCACGGCCATGGGGCGCATGTTGCTGGCTGATCTTCCCGCCGACGAGGCCGCGCGTCTGCTGGCGGCCAGCGATCTTCAGCCGTTGACAAAACACACCATCATCGACATTGACGCCTTGCTCGCCAAGGTTGCCCAGGCGCGCAAACAAGGCTGGTGCCTGGTGATCCAGGAACTCGAAGAAGGCCTGATCGCCATGGCAGCGCCGCTGGTGAACCGCGCCGGCCGCACCGTCGCCGCATTGAACATCAGCGGCCAGGTGAACCGCACCACCGCCAAGGTGATGCAGGAGACGATGTTGCCGGCCTTGCTCGCGGCCACGCGTGAGATGTCGCGTCTGCTGGAAATGCAGAAGGGCTGAGCCGCGGCGAGGCGCCTCGGCCCGGCATCGGAGTCGCCAGGTTCAACGGCCCCAGCGCAGCACCAGCGGGTCGAGCCGGCGCGCCGTGTCGATCAGCCCGCGGCGCACCTCGGGGTGCAAGGCCGGCCACGGGTGCCGCGGCGCCTCGCAGGCGATCACGCCGCCTTCCTTCATCAGCGCCTTGGCCGCCAGGAAGCCGGCCTGCCGGTTCTCATAATTGATCAGCGGCAGCCAGCGCTGGTAGAGCGTGAAAGCCAGGTCGTGGTCGCCCACGCGGTGCGCTTCGATGATCGGGCGGATACCGTCGGCAAAGCCACCGCCGGTCATGGCCCCGGTCGCGCCGGCGTCCAGGTCGGCCAGCAGCGTGATGCCTTCCTCGCCGTCCCAGGGGCCGACCACCGCGTCGCCGCCCAGCCGGATCAGCTCGCGCAGCTTCGACGCCGCACCGGCGGTCTCGATCTTGAAATACGAGAGATGCTCGATCTCGCGTGCCATGCGCGCCAGGAATGCCGCCGACAACACCGTGCCGCTGGCCGGCGCATCCTGCACCATGATCGGTATGTCAACGGCGTCGGACAAGCCGGCGTAGAACTCGAAGATCTGCTGTTCCGAAAACCGGAAGCTCGCACCGTGGTAGGGCGGCATCACCATCAGCATGGCCGCGCCCATGTCCTGCGCCTGGCGGCTGCGCTCGGCGCAGACCCGCGTGCTGGTGTGGGTGGTGGTGACGATCACCGGCACGCGGCCGGCCACGTGCCCCAGCACCGTGCGGGTGATCAGCTCGCGCTCGGCGTCGGCGATCAGGAACTGCTCCGAAAAGTTGGCCAGGATGCACAAGCCGTCCACGCCCGAATCGATCATGAAGTCGGCGCAGCGCAACTGGCTCGGCAAGTCGAGTTCGCCGGATGCGGTGAAGGTGGTCGGCATGACCGGGAAGATGCCGCGGTAGGCCGTGCCGGGCAGGAGTGAAGGGGTCGTCATGGCTGGTCTCCAGGTGAATGGGTGGATGGGATTTCTGTCCTTCTTTTCACCGGAGTATCGCCTGCAAACCACGCCTGATCCATGCGCGGCGCAGCATGAAAGAAGCCCGCGCATCGCGGGCGCAGCATGAGGAAAGCCCGCACATGGCGGGCTTTGGAATATGGTCGTGGGCTCTTACGCGGCCCACGTTTACGGACACTCTTCGTGCAGGAGCTTCCCTTGTTTTTCTCGTCGTGAAAGCTCTTGATCGACGTGCCGCCGTGAGATACGGCTTGCCTGGCCAGGCAGTCCCGAAAGAGGCCTGAGCGTTTCGGGGAGCGTGGATTCTAGCAGAGAGTCTGCGCCCCCCGCTGGCAAGGTTCAGTCACCCCGCTTGGCGACCACGCCCAGCACCGCTTCCACCACCAGCTTGCGCTGCCGCTTGCGCCATGGTGCGCTGTGCAGGTCGACATCGAAGATGGCACCGAAGGTCTGGCCGTTCGAGATCCGAAAGATACACAGCGCACTGATCACGTAGTGCAGCTCGAGCGGCTTCACGTCCTTGCGAAAAGTGCCCTCGGCAATGCCCCGGTCGAGGATGGACTTGATGGTGAGCAGCAGCGGCCGGTTCATGTCCTTGATCTTGATCGACTGCTTCAGAAAGCTGGCGTTGTGGATGTTTTCGATGCTGATCATGCGCGCGAACAGCGGGTATTCGGCGTGGTAGTCGAAGGTGTTCTCCACATAAGCGCGCAGCATGGCCGAGGCCGTGGCGTCAGGCGCGATGTGCGCGCTTTCCTCGGCCTTGCGGATGTTGGCGTAGATGTTGTCCATCACCGCCAGGTACAGCCCGTTCTTGCTGCCGAAGTAGTAGTAGATCATCGCCTTCGACGTGCTCGTGCGCTTGGCGATCTCGTCGACCCGTGCGCCGGTCAGTCCGTGGGTGGCGATCTCTTCCGTGGCCACCTGGATGATGTCCTGCTTGGTCCGCTCGGCGGCGATGTCGCGCAGATTCTCCTTCTTCAATTCCGCACTGGTTGACTTGCTCATGGGTGTCTGTCGCTTTCAAATTTTCATTCGGTGGCGCGCCCGCGGCGGGGCTCTGGGAGGCATTGTGCTTCAGGCATGCCGCGACAAAAGCCGAGATGTCGGTTTTGCAAACCTGCCCACCTCGGGTTTCTCCCAGCACACCTGAGCAGCATGGTCAACTAACCTACCAGTCGGTTAATGAAATTCGGCGCGCCGCTGCCGTCCAGCTTTTTTACGACCTCCACGTTCGAAATGTCTCTGTCCGGCACCGCCTTCAC
>JAQGMQ010000475.1 GCA_028292305.1 Rhodoferax sp. | reverse complement strand
CCGAGATCGACACGTTGTAGTCGAGCCCTTTTTCGTCGGTCATCTTCTTGAAGATGCCGGCCACGCCGCCCCATGGATGCGGCTCGTAGGGGTTGGCACCGTTCTGGGCGTTCGGGTTGGCCGGGTTGTTGTACATCGGGCCGGTGAGGTCGTTCACGTTGGCGGCGTTGTAGCTCATCACCGGGTCGACCCGGCCGAAGGTGTAGCTGTTGCCCACGAAGAGGATCGAGATCGGGTCGGCGTGTGCGGCACCGGCGCAGGTGCAGGCGATGCCGGCCAGGCACAGCGCGGCCAGGCGTTTGAGTTTTTTCATGGGCTTGTCTCCGTTGTGAATTTGGCCGCGAAGGTAATCGGCAAAACACTGCACGTCAAATATACTGAAATCCGATTCTCTATACCTTCAACATATGGACTTGCGCCAGCTCCGCTATTTCGTCGCCGCGGCGCAGGCCGGCCACATGACCCGCGCCGCGGCCGAACTCGGCATCCAGCAGCCGCCGCTGAGCCTGCAGATCAAGTCGCTCGAGACCCAGCTCGGCATGCCGCTGTTCGTGCGCCACCCGAAAGGCGTGGCGCTCACCGACGGAGGCCGGCAGTTTCTGGCCGAGGCGCGCCGCATCCTGGCCGACATGGAAGCAATGCAGCAGCGCATGGCACGGGTGGCACGCGGCCAGCTCGGCCAGTTGGCCATCGCCTTCACCAGTTCCGCTGCCGCCCACGCCTTCATGCCCGAAGCCCTGCGCGCCTGCCGCAGCCGCTTTCCGGACATCGAGCTGGTGCTTGGCGAAGACAACGCGGCGGCCATCACCGAAGCCATCGCCGCATCGAAGCTGCACGCCGGCTTCCTGCGCGTGCCGGTGGCGCGGCCCGAGGGTGTGGTGCTCGAGACCTTGCTCAACGAACCGACGGTGGTGGCGCTGCCGCTCGACCACCCGCTGGCGCTGCGCCCCGGCAAGGGCAAGAACAAGGACAAGGACATGGCGATCGCGCTGCACGAACTCGATGGCGAGAACCTGATCCTCGTGCGCCGGCCCGGCGCGCCCGGCCTCTACGCCAATCTGTTGGCGCTGTGTGCGGCGCAGGGCGTGCGGCCTAACGTGGTGGCCGAGGTCGACCGCATGATGACCAACCTGAACCTGGTGGCGGCGGGCGGCGGCATCAGCGTGGTGCCGGCGTCGATGCAGGGCGCCCATCCGCAGGCCATCGTCTACCGGCCCTTGGCCGCGGCGGCGCAGCTCGACGCGCCGCTGACGCTGGCCTACCGTGCGGCCGAGTGCACCGGCGCCACGGCCACGTTCGTGACGCTGGTGCGCGAGATCGCGGCCGGCCATGCGAAGGCGAAGCGCCCGGGTGCCATGCGGGCCATGCGGGCCGTGCGGGCATCCACACCGCGCGCAGGCGCATGATGTGGCGGTGAGACCCGTGCCCGTTGTCGTCGCGCCATCCGCCTTGCGCCGGCAGCTTGTGTTGCTGAGCGCAGCAGCTGCCTTGCCGCACGGGTCGCTGGCCCAGGCCGCGCCCTGGCCCACGCGCGCCGTGCGCATCATGGTGGCGTATCCGCCCGGTGGCGTGAGCGACGCCATCGCCCGCGCCATTGCCGAAAAGCTGGCCCTGCAACTCGGCGTGCCGGTGCTGGTGGACAACCGCGCCGGCGCGGGCGGCAGCGTGGCCATCGACGCGCTGGCCAAGTCACCAGCCGATGGCTACACGCTGTGTTTCTCGGCCATCACCCCGCTCACGCTGCTGCCGCATCTCGGTCCGGTGAACTACGACCCCGTGCGTGACATCGCGCCGGTGGCCAGCGTCATGTCCACGCCGGTGCTGCTGGTGGCCACGCCCGCGCTCGACGTGCGCACGTTCGCGGCCATGCTCGCAGCCGCGCGCGAAAAGCCCGGCCGCGTGCGCTGGGCCACATCGGGCCAGGGCACCACCGGGCACATGGTGCTGGAGCAGGTTCGCAAGGCCACGGGTACGGACATCACCCACATTCCGTACAAGGGTGGCGGCCAGCAACTGAACGACGCGCTGGGCGGGCAGTTCGAGGTGCTGTCGACCAACGTCGGCGCCGTGCAGCTGGGCTACATCGACAGCGGCCGCTTCAAGCCCCTGGCCGTAGGCGCGCCGGCACGGCTGGCGGTGCTGCCCGACGTGCCCACGCTGGCCGAGCTGGGCGTGCCGCAGGCCAATCTGGTGTCGCTGTTCGGCCTGTTCGCCCCAAGTGGCACGCCCGCCGCTGTGGTGCGGCGACTCAACACCGAGGTGAACCGCGTGTTGGCATTGCCAGAGATGCGCGAGCGCATGCAGTCGGTGAACAACCTGCCGAGCGGGGGCAGCGCGGCGGGTTTTGCGCGGGTGATTGCCGAGGATTCGGAGCGCAGCCGCAGGGCCTTGCTGGAGGACGAGGGCACGCAGCGGCCAGGGGGCCGGTAGAGCGGCAGCGCGTGGCATGATCGCCGCCCGTTGCCGATGTGGCGGCGGCATCACCACCCACCGCTTTTATTGGAGCCCCATGTATTCGGCCACTTTCATCTTTGCGAAGAAGCAATACGACGACGATTTCCATCGGCTGGATGCGGCGATCGCCGAGGTGGCCAAAGGGATCCCGGGTTATCTGGGGGAAGAGGCTTGGGAGAACGTGGCGACGGGGCTGATGTCGAATGTCTACTACTGGGAAACGCTGGAGGCGCTGCAGGTGTTGATGCAACATCCGCGGCATCTGGAGGCAAAGGCGGGGCAGGGACGGTGGTTGGATGGGTACAAGGTGGTCGTGTCTGAGGTGTTGCGGAGTTATGGGGATGTGGGGTTGGGGGTGGTTCAGGCGGGGTGACTGGGGCGCGACCTTGACTTGACGTGGGTCGATTCGGATCTTGTTGGTGCCGGGCCGCATCCACCTTGTGGAAGAGCGGGTCAAGGTGCGAGGATGCTCAGAATTGTCAACGAATGTTGACAAACCATATCATCGGAGCGACACCCACAGGTTTTCGACTGGGTTCCGCGGGCGTGCCCAGCACCGCCTTACCAAGAGTTCCCGTCGGCCGCTGACCGACCAAAGCCCCGCCATAATCACCCGATGCTCCCCGCCGATCCAGCCTCACCCGTGGCCTCACCCACAGCTCCACCGCGCCGCCCCACGGCCCGCTTCATGCTGTCGCACCCGGCGCACTTCATCGCGCTCGGCTTCGGCTCGGGCCTGAGCCCGGTCGCCCCGGGCACCGCAGGCACGCTCTGGGCCTGGCTCGCGTACCTGGTGCTGCAGGGTTTCCTGACCACCAGCCAGATCGGCTGGTTGATCGCGGTGTAGTTGCCGGTGGGCTGGTGGGCCTGCACGGTGTGAGCGCACAACATGCTGGTGGCCGTCCCGGGTGCCATCGTGTGGG
>JAQGMQ010000441.1 GCA_028292305.1 Rhodoferax sp. | reverse complement strand
TTTCGGACATGGCCTGCGCGATCTCCTTGGCCATCTCGTGGCTGATGCCGTCTTCATGGAATTCATCGCCGCACATGCGCAGGCCGACACAGAAGTCGCTGCCGACCTGTTCGCGCACGGACTCCAGCACCTGCCGGCCGAAGCGCAGGCGATTCTCCAGGCTGCCACCGTATTCGTCGGTGCGGTGGTTGACGCGCGGGCTCCAGAACTGGTCGATCAGCTGCTGGTGCGCGGCCGAGATCTCGATGCCGTCCAGGCCCGCGTCCTTGACCCGTCTGGCGGCGCGGCCGTAGTCGGCGGCGATGCGGCGGATCTCCTCGATCTCGATGGTCTTGGCGTTGCCGCGGTGCACCGGCTCGCGGATGCCCGAGGGGCTGACCAGGTGTGGCCAGTCGAAGCCGTGCCAGGCGTTGCGCCGGCCCATGTGGGTGGCCTGGATCATCAGCTTGGCGCCGTGTTTGTGCATGGCCTGGGTCAGCTTGGCCAGCGGCTCGATCACGCCGCCATTGGCCAGGTTGATCGAGCTCCACCACGACCAGGGGCTGTCGCGCGACACCGGGCTCGAGCCGCCGCAGATCGCCAGGCCGACACCGCCGCGCGCCTTCTCCTCGTAGTAGCGGATGTAGCGCTCGGTGGGGTGGCCGCCCTCGGCATACACCTCGGCGTGGGCGGTGCTGACGATGCGGTTGCGCAGCAGGACCTGGTTCAGGCGGATCGGCTCGAACAAATGCGGGTAGCGCATGGCGAAAAGGCTCTAGAGGGGGCTGACGGTGAAGGTGCAGTGGGGGTGCGCATGCGCGTGGGCGTGTGCATTGCCAGGGTCGTGCGCGGCGTCTTCGGCGCCGCACCGGGTCTCGGCACTGGTGGTGCGCACCGCCGAGCCCGCGCTTTGCAGCACCCAGTCCATCGCGCCCGAGAACCAGCCCGCGAACAGGCAGCAGACCTTGCTGCGGTCCACGGGCACACCGGCGATGCCCTGCGCCAGCACGAAGACCGAGTTGTCGACCTTGACCGTCGCATGGCCGGTGGCGGCATCGGCTTCCACGAACGAAAAAACGCCCCAGCCGCGCTGCGACAGGCGTTTCAGGTAGTGCTCGTACACCGCCATGCCAGCCAGGCCGTGGGTGGCGGCTTCCTGTTCGCACCAGTAGTAGGCCGAGCGGTAGCCGGCCTTGTACAGCGCGGGTGCGTAGACCTCGCGGCCCACGGCGGCTTCGGTCTCGACGTGGTTGTTGACGAAGAAGTGACGCGGCACATAGATCATCGGCAGGCCGTCGGTGGTCCAGACGCCGGTCTCGGGGTTCACGTCGATGGGGAGTTGGGGTTGCATTGTGGCGTTCTCGTTTTCAGTTGTGTTGTATCGGGGCTCAGGCCAGCCAGGCCGCAACACGCGCGGGGTTGTCGGCGATCCATTTCTCGGCCGCGGCGTCGGGCTTGGCGCCGCCTTCGACGGCCAGCATCACGGCGCCGATTTCTTCCGGCTTCCACGACAGCTTCTTCAGGAAGGCCACCACGGCCGGGGCCTTGGTGTTGAGGTTGGGGTTGATGACGCTGTCGACGTGTTCCTCGGCGCCATAGACATTCTTCGGGTCGGCCAGGAAGCGCAGCTTGTACTTGGCGAACATCCAGTGCGGAATCCAGCCGGTGACGGCGATGGACTTGTTGGCCCGGTAGGCGCGGTCGAGTTCGGCGGCCATGGCCGGGCCCGAGCTGGGCTGCAGGCGCATGTCCAGGCCATAGGCCTTGATGGCTTCTTCGGTCTTCTTCATGACACCGGCACCGGCATCGATGCCGACGATGCGGCCGTCGAAATCGGCGCGCGCGGCGTTGAGGTTCTCAAGGCTCGTGGCCTTCACGTACTCGGGCACGATCAGCCCGATCTTGGCGCCGGGGTAGTTGGCGCCGAGGATCTGCACCTTGTCCTTGAAACTGGTGAGGTAGGCCTCGTGGGTCACCGGCAGCCAGGCCGACAGGGTGCAGTCCAGGTCGCCCCGGGCCACGCCTTGCCACATGATGCCGGCCGCCAGCGGCACCAGCTCCACCGGGTAGCCGAGCTTGCTGCGGATCAGCGCCGCGGCCAGGTTGGTGGTGGCCACGCTGTCCGACCAACCGTCGACAAAACCGATCTTGATGGTGGGCTTGGCCTGGGCCAGGGCGCCACCGCCCGCGACCGCCATGGCGGACAGTGCGAGACCTTGCGTGAGGAACTGGCGGCGCGGGGAAGTCGAGTGGGTCATCTTGAATACTCCAGGTGGGAAGGACAGGATCGAGAGGTGAAAAAAGCTTGAGGCCGAGTCAACCGTTCCAGACTTCGCCGAACACGCGGAGCCAGTTGCGACCCATCACCTTGGTGATTTTTGAAGCGGACCATTCGGCGCGCTCCATGGCGGCGGTCAGGTTGGGCATTTCGCCGATGGTGCGGATGCCCAGCGGGTTCTGGATCGCACCGAAGGTGGTCAGGCGGCGGTTCACGCCCTTGTCGTGGGTGAGCCACTGGAAGAATTCGTCGCCGTAGCCCTGGGTGAAATCGGTGCCCACGCCCACGCAGTCTTCGCCGACCAAGTTGATGATGTAGTCGATGGCTTCGACATAGTCATCGACGGTGGACTCGATGCCGCGTTTCAGGAATGGCGGGAACATGGTCACGCCGATGAAGCCGCCGTGGTCGGCGATGAACTTCAGCTGCGCATCGCTCTTGTTGCGCGGGTGTTCCTTCAGGCCGGCGGGCAGGCAGTGCGAATAGGTGACGGGCTTCTTCGACGCCAGGATGGCTTCCTCGGACGTGCGGGCGCCGACATGCGACAGGTCGACCATGATGCCGACGCGGTTCATCTCGGCCACCACCTCGTGGCCGTAGCCCGACAGGCCGCCGTCGCGTTCGTAGCAGCCGGTGCCGATCAGGTTCTGCGTGTTGTAGCAGAGCTGGACCACGCGCACACCCATGTCGTGGAAAGCCTCGATGTAGCCGAGCTGGTCTTCGAAGGCATGCGCGTTCTGGAAGCCGAGCACGATGCCGGTCTTGCCGTCGCGCTTGGCCTGCTCGATGTCGGCCGTGCTTCGGGCCAGCGTCAGCAGGTCGCTGTTGTCGCGGATCAGCTTCTTCATGTGGGCGATGTTGGCCACCGTGCCCTTGAAATCTTCCCACACCGAAACGGTGCAGTTGGCGGCGCTGACGCCGCCCTTCTTCATGTCCTCGAAAACCGAGCGGTCCCATTTGGAGATGATGAGGCCGTCGATGATCAAGGCGTCCTGGTGCAGCGTGCTCATGGTGATTGCTTTCAGAAAAATTTAATGGGCGTAGAGCGGGAAGCGGGCGGTCAATACCTTGACGCGGGTGTAGACCGAGGCCTCTACCGCGGCGTCGCCGGCGGGGTTGTGCTTCAGGCTGTTGAAGACTTCGATCATCAGCCGGCCGACTTCTTCGAACTCTTCCACGCCGAAGCCGCGCGTGGTGCCGGCGGCGGTGCCGACACGGATGCCCGAGGTGATGGTGGGCTTCTCTTCGTCGAAGGGAATGCCGTTCTTGTTGCAGGTGATGCCGGCGCGTTCCAGCGCCACTTCGGTCTGGTTGCCCTTCAGGCCCAGCGGGCGCAGGTCGACCAGCAGCAGGTGGTTGTCGGTGCCGCCGGTGACCAGGTCCAGGCCACCGGCCTTGAGCACCGCGCCGAGCGCGCGGGCGTTGGCCACCACCTGCTGCGTGTAGGCCTTGAAGATCGGCTGCAGCGCCTCGCCGAAGGCCACGGCCTTGGCGGCGATCACATGCATCAGCGGGCCGCCCTGCGAGCCGGGGAACACGGCCGAGTTGATCTTCTTGGCGATGTCGGGGTCGTTGGTCAGCACCACGCCGCCGCGCGGGCCGCGCAGCGTCTTGTGGGTGGTGGAGGTGGTGACGTGGGCATGCGGCACCGGGCTCGGGTAGACGCCGGTCGCGACCAGGCCGGCGACGTGGGCCATGTCCACCATCAGGTAGGCGCCCACCTTGTCGGCGATGGCCCGGAAACGCGCCCAGTCGATGGTGCGCGGATAGGCCGAGAAGCCGGCGATGACCAGCTTGGGCTTGTGTTCCAGCGCCAAGGCTTCGACCTCGTCGTAATCGATCAGCGAATCGGAGCGGCGCACGCCGTACTGCACGGCGTTGAACCACTTGCCCGACAGGGCCGGCTTGGCGCCGTGGGTCAGGTGGCCACCGGACGACAGCGACATGCCGAGCACGGTGTCGCCGGGTTGCAGCAGGGCCAGCATCACCGCGGTGTTGGCCTGTGCGCCGGAGTGCGGCTGCACGTTGGCGTATTCGCAGCCGAACAGGCGGCACAGGCGTTCGATGGCCAGGGCCTCGACCACGTCGACGTGTTCGCAGCCGCCGTAGTAGCGCTTGCCCGGATAACCCTCGGCGTATTTGTTGGTGAGCACCGAACCCTGGGCTTCGAGCACGGCGCGCGAGACGATGTTCTCGGAAGCGATCAGCTCGATCTGGTCGCGCTGGCGCGTGAGTTCACGGTCCATGGCCTGGCTCACGGCCGGGTCGGCCTGGGACAGGCCCAGCGCGAAGAAGTTGTCGGTGTTCATGCGGGGAAAGTCCTCAGGCGGTGACGGTGGATGGATCGAAGAGAGGGGTGAACATCGGGTCGGCGCATTGGTCCGGCGTGGTGATGCACAGCGTGTAGGGCCGGGCGGTGCGCTCCAGCAGCCGCCAGGTGTAGTCGGCAAAGCTGCGGCGGAACACCAGCACCACGCCGCGTTCGTCGGTGCGGGCCACGGTGAAGCCGGTCTTGGAGGCCACGGTGGCGGCGCAGCGGCCCACGGCCAGGGCTTCGAAGTCATACGGGCCAAACTGGCGCAGCAGCTGCAGGTGGTCGGGCCCGGCCAGGCGCAGCGCGGTGTAGCCGCCGCTGTTGTCCACCACCTGGGCGAACACCTCCTGCAGGCCGGCGGTGAGGCTGGCGATCAGCGCGTTGCGCGCGGCGCGGCTGGCCACCAGCAGCCATTCGTCGGGCGACACCCACAGCACCACGCCGGCGGCGGTTTGCAGCAGGCTCATCGGCGCGGTGGGCAAGGGCTGGCCGAGCACGGCGGCCACGGCGTCCATGAAGGCCGGGTCGTCGGCGCGGCCGCGCAGCACGATGTAGGCCAGGTGGGCGATCTCGCTGGCCACGACGCGGTTGCGCGCGGTGGGTGCCGCGGCGCGTGCCGGCAGGCCGAAGCCGTGCAGCGGCGACTCGAGTGCGCTCATCGTTTCAGACATTTTGACGGTCTCCCTTCACGTCGACGAACACACTGCCGCCGACCTTCACCGGCGTGACCTTGCCGCGCGCATGCACGTACAGGGTCTGCTCCTTGCGCTGCAGGCCACCGGCCACCACGGCCATGGCGATGGAGCGACCCAGGAAGGCGCTGTGGTAGCTGGACGTGACGTGGCCCAGCATCTTGTTGGTGCTGCCGATGGCGGCGGTTTCCATGATCTGCGCGCCTTCGGTGAGCACGGTGGTCGGGTCGTCCGGCAGCAGGCCGACGAGCTGCTTGCGGTCGGCGCGGGCGGTGTCGCTGCGCGACAGCGAGCGTTTGCCGAGGAAGCTGAACGGCTTCTTCATGCCCACGGCCCAGGCCATGTCCAGGTCCATCGGGCTCATCGAGCCGTCGGTGTCCTGGCCGACGATGATGAAGCCCTTTTCGGCGCGCAGCACGTGCATGGTTTCGGTGCCGTAGGGCGTGATGCCGAACTCGGCGCCGGCCGCCATCACGGCTTCCCACAACGCGCGGCCGTGGCCGGATTCGACGTTCAGCTCATACGACAGTTCACCGGAGAAGCTGATGCGGAACACCCGCGCGGCCAGGCCGTGCACCGTGCCGGCGCGCCAGTCCATGAACTTGAAGTTCTCGGGCGAGAGGTCGATGTCGGGGCAGAGCTTGGCCAGCACGGCGCGCGACTTCGGGCCGACCAGGGCCACGGTGGACCAGTGGTCGGTGACGGAGGTCATCCATACCTTGAGCTCGGGCCATTCGGTCTGGTGCCAGCGCTCGAGCCAGTTCAGCACCCGGGCCGCGCCGCCGGTGGTGGTGGTCATGTAGAACTGCGTGGGGTGGATGCAGGCGGTCACGCCGTCGTCCATCACCATGCCGTTTTCGTCGAGCATGAGGCCGTAGCGGCACTTGCCCACCGCCAGCTGCGACCAGGCGTTGGCATAGATGCGGTTCAGGAATTCGCGGGCGTCGGGGCCGTCGATCTGGATCTTGCCCAGGGTGGACGCGTCCATCACGGCCACGCCGTTGCGCGCGGCCAGGCACTCGCGGTTGACCGCGGCGTGCAGGTCTTCACCCGGCTTGGCAAAGTACCAGGGCCGCTGCCACTGGCCCACGGGCTCGAGCGCCGCGCCGCGTGCCACATGCGAGGCATGGATGGCGCTGTAGCGGTTCGGGTCGAACAGTTCTTCGCTCATGGTGCCGGCCAGCGCGCCCAGGCTCACCGGCGTGTAGGCCGGGCGGTAGGTGGTGGTGCCGACGTCGCCCACCGGCCGCTTCAGCGCGCGGGCGGTGATGACGAAGCCGTTCACGTTGGACAGCTTGCCCTGGTCGGTGCCGAAGCCGAGCGCGGTGTAGCGCTTCACGTGTTCGATGGAGTGGTAGTTTTCGCGCACGGCCAGCTCGATGTCGGCCGCGCTGACGTCGTTCTGGTAGTCGACGAAGGCCTTGGCGCCGGCGCCTTCGGGCTTGCCGTCGGGCAGGCGGAACATCGGGCGGGCCGGCATGCGCCGGGCCTGGGCGCAGGCCGGTGGGCGCAGCGATTCGACCTTGCCGCAGGCGGCCAGCACCTTCTGCATGGCCTGCGTGGTCTGGGCCAGCGCGTCGGGCAGCTCGAAGGCGCCGGTGACCGCGCCAACGCAGGCCACGCCCTTGCGGCCGGCGCGTGGCGCCACGAAGGCGGCCACGGCTTCGTCCCACTTGGGGCGGCTGCCGTCGTGGCAGAACAGGTGCACGGTGGGCGACAGGCCGCCCGAGCTCAGCACCACGTCGCAGGGCAAGAACACGGCCGCACCGGCCACTTCGTCGCGGCTGGCATGCAAGGGCACCAGACGCACGCCCTTGACCTCGCTGCCGCCGGTGACTTCGGCGATGCCGTGGCCGGCCAGCACGGTATAGCCCAGGTTGCGCGCCACGGCGCCGTGGCGCACGTCGGCCACGGTGACCTTGGCGCCGGCCTTGGCCAGCAGGTCGGCACAGTCGTGCACCAGGTCGCTGGTGCCGCAGATCACCACCTGTTGACCGACGCGCACGCCGTAGCGCTGCAGGAAGGTCTGGCCGGCCGATACCGTCATCACGCCGGGCAGGTCGTTGTTGCCGAACACCAGGGGCCGCTCGATGGCGCCGGTGGCCAGCACCACCTGGCGGGCGCGGATCTTGTGCATGCGGTGGCGCGGCTGGTGCGGCTGGCGTTCGGCCGGGGCCAGGTGGTCCTGTGCCAGCTCGACGGCCTGCACCAGGTTTTGCTCGTACATGCCGAAGGCCGTGGTGCGGGGCAGCAGCGTCACGTGCGGCATGGCGGCCAGCGCGAAGACGGCGGCGCGGATGTAGGCGTCGCTGCCGCGGCCGTCGATCTGCGCCGAGGGGTCGGACAGCAGCCAGCCGCCGAATTCGTTCTGCTCGTCGAGCAGCAGCGTCTTCAAGCCGGCGCGGCCAGCCTGCAGCGCGGCCAGCAGGCCACAGGCGCCGCCGCCCACCACCAGCACGTCGACATGGTGGTGCAGGTGGTCGTAGTTTTCGGGATCGGGTTCGGTGGGGGCGTCGCCGAAGCCGGCGAACTTGCGGATCACGGTTTCATAGGTGGGCCACAGCTTTTGCGGCCACTTGAAGGTCTTGCTGTAGAAGCCGGCGGGCATGAACCGCGCGCCGCGGCCCAGCACCGCCTTCAGGTCGAAGTCGAGCGACGGCCAGCCCGAGGTGGAACGCGCCGCCAGGCCGTCGTACAGCTCGGCCTGCGTGGCCTTGACGTTGGGCGTGGTGAGTGCGCCGGTGCCCAGCTGCACCAGGGCGTTGGGCTCTTCGGCACCGGCGCCGACGATGCCGCGCGGCCGGCCGTACTTGAAGCTGCGCGCCATGCGCCGCACGCCGTGGGCCAGCAGGGCCGAGGCCAGGGTGTCGCCGGGGTGGCCGGTGTAGCTGCGGCCGTCGAAGGTGAAGCGGATGCTGCGCGTGGTGTCGATGCGCGCGCCGGGCTGGGGGACGCGGGCGCCGGTCATTGGCGGGCCTCCTGCGCGGGCGCCGCGGCCTTGGCCGGCACACCGGCCTGCGCATGCGCGGCGTCGGGCACGGTGCTGCGTGCGCGGGCCAGGGCCAGGTCGGCTTCGAACAGGGCCTTGCCTTCGGCCAGCGTCCAGCTGCCGGCGATCTCGTAGGTGGCGGTGTTGCGCTTCACGGCGAACACCTTGCGGCAGGCCGCCGTGTGTTGCCATTGCTCCCAGAACCAGCCCTTGGTGTTGCGGCGCATGAAGACGTAGTCGCCCCAGGTGGCGTCGTCGGCTTCTTCGGGCACGGCGGGGCGGGCGATGTAGGCCTCGCCGGCGTTGCTGAATTCTTCTTCGTCGCGGTGCTCACCGCAGTAGGGGCAGTGCAGTAGAAACATGGTCAGTGGGCGACGCCAGCGGCGCCGTGTTCGTCGATGAGGTGGCCGCTGTGGAAGCGGTCCACGGCGAAGGGTTTGGACATGGCGTTGGCTTCGCCCTTGGCCAGCATGTCGGCGAACACATGGCCCGAGCCGGGTGTGGCCTTGAAGCCGCCGGTGCCCCAGCCGCAGTTGAAGAACAGGCCCTGCACCGCGGTCTTGGAAATGATGGGACAGGCGTCGGGCGTGACGTCGACGATGCCGCCCCATTGGCGGTTCATGCGCACCCGCGAGAACTGCGGGAAGAGTTCGATGATGGCCGCGGCCGTGTGTTCGATGACGTGCGGGCTGCCGCGCTGGCCGTAGCCCAGGTAGCTGTCGATGCCGGCGCCGATCACCAGCTCGCCCTTGTCGGACTGGCTCAGGTAGCCGTGCACCGCGTTGGACATGATCACGGTGTCGATCACGCGCTGCATCGACTCGGAAACGAAGGCCTGCAGCGGATGGCTCTCGAGCGGCATGCGCAGCCCGGCCATGCCGGCCAGCACCGATGAATGGCCTGCGGCGACGCAGCCGACGCGGTCGGTCTTGATGGCGCCCAGCGTGGTCTGCAGCCCGCGGATGCGGCCGCCTTCGATGTCCATGCCGGTGACTTCGCAGCCCTCGATCAGGTCGACCCCGAGGCGGCTGGCGGCGCGGGCGAAACCGCGGGCCACGGCGTCGTGGTGGGCGATGCCGGCGCGCGGCTGCCAGCTGGCGCCCAGCACCGGGAAGCGGCGGCTCCTGCTGCAGTCGAGCTGGGGAATCTTTTCCTTCACCTCCTGCGCGTTCAGCACATGGGCGTCGATGCCCTGCAGCGCGTTGGCGTTGACGCGGCGCTCGATGTCGCGCATGTCCTGCAGCGTATGGCCCAGGTTGAACACGCCGCGCTGGCTGAACATGACGTTGAAGTTCAGGTCCTCGGTCAGGCCTTCCCAGAGCTTCAGCGAATGCTCGTAAATGGCTGCGGATTCGTCCCACAGGTAGTTGGAGCGCACGATGGTGGTGTTGCGCGCCGTGTTGCCGCCGCCGAGGTAGCCCTTTTCAAGCACCGCGATGCGGCCGATCTTGGGGTGGTTCTTGGCCAGGTAGTAGGCCGTGGCCAGGCCGTGCCCGCCGCCGCCGACGATGACCACGTCGTACGCGGGCTTCAGGGCCACGCGTTCCCAGGCCGGCTGCCAGGTCTGGTGGTTTTTGAAGCCGTGTTTCAGCAGGCCCCAGATCGAATAATTTTGGCCGCGCATGGGGTGTGGTGGGGTCCGGTGAATCTGGATTCATTGTTGGACCTGACCGCCGTGCGGGCTTGTGCGATGCGGACGCATACTTGTCCGATTGCGACACGATGTCGCTTGCCGCCATGTCGCGCAAGGGCTTGCGCGGCAGGCTGGCGGGGGTCAGCCCGGTGCGGGAATGCGTTGCCCGCCGGGCGTGCTGGCCAGGCTTTGCGACGGCCGGCGCAGCGTGGCGTCGAAGGGGTGGATCTTCGGGCCGATGGCGGCGGCCTCGCGCTTGAGCAGTTCCACCACCGTGGGCATGCGGTCGCCGTTGAGCCGGTCGGCGATGGTGCCCACGCTCAGCGCGGCCACGGCGCGGCCTTCGCGGTCGCAGATCGGCACGGCCACGCCGGCCATGCCTTCGAGCAGGCCGGTGTTGCGGCCGGCATAACCGTTCTGGCGCACACGCTCGATTTCGGTGCGCAGGTAGACCTCGTCGTACACGCCGTAGTCGCGCAGCCGCGCCAGGTTGAAGCGGATCACTTCTTCGCGTTCGGCCTCGGGCAGAAAGGCCAGGATGGCCAGCGAACCCTGGCCCACGCCCAGCGCGATGCGCCCGCCGATGTCACCGGTGAATGACCGGATGGGAAACGGGCCTTCGCTGCGGTCCAGGCAGACGGCGTCGAAGCCGCTGCGCACCAAAAGGAAGATGCTGTCGCCCAGGCTGGCGCACAGGCGCAGCAGCACCGGCCGGCACAGGCTGCGCAGGTCGCCGGGGTTGCCGGCTTGCGCGGCCAGGGCGAAGAAGTCGACGCTCAGGCGGTACAGCTTCGTGCGTTCGTCCTGCTCGGCCATGCCCTCGGCCACCAGCGACTGCAGCAGGCGGTGCGTGGTGGCCTGCGTCAAACCCACGGCGCGCGCCAATTGGGTGACGCGGCCGCCCTCGGCCTGCACCGCGGTGAGCGCGCGGATCACCGAAAACAGGCGTGGCACGCCACTGGTGGAAGGCGCGGGCGCGGCGGTAATGTCGGCGGCGGGCGGCGTGGGGTTGGGCTTGCGTGGCATACCTGCTTCCTGTGGAATGACTGGGCACAATTCTAGGCTCGCTATTTCAATGATTGGAATAAATTGAAGAAAGATTCGGTTTAGTGGAATACCCGGAGCGATGTGGTTTGTTTATTGCAATAGAGTGAACTGGTCGCGTCGCAGTGTTCAGCCGCGCCGCCTTCTCGCACCAATTGGATGCGGCGGGGCAGCCGGGCCGCACCACGACGCGTGCGCCACGAGAGTTGCATAACCCAGAGAGGTTTCTCCGATGTCATTCCTGAAGCTCACCGACGTGACCAAGTTCTACGGCAGCACACGCGCCGTATCGGACATGAACCTCACGGTCGAAAAAGGCGAATTCGTGTCGCTGCTCGGCCCCTCGGGCTGCGGCAAGACCACCACGCTGCAGATGGTGGCCGGCTTCGAGGCGGTGAGCAGCGGGCGCATCGAACTGGCCGGCCGCGACATCACCCATGCCAAGGCCAACACCCGCGGCCTGGGCATCGTGTTCCAGACCTACGCCCTGTTCCCGCACATGACGGTGGCCGACAAC
>JAQGMQ010000872.1 GCA_028292305.1 Rhodoferax sp. | reverse complement strand
CCAGAAAAAAGAGGGTCAGCCGCCCACGGTCAGCCGTTGCCAGCCCGCCCAGTGCGCACCGGCGGCCAGAGGCACGGGTGTGTCGATCTGCGCGGCTTCGACGCAGACCATGTGCTGCCAGCCGTCGGCCGGCATGTCGGCGAGCTTGGCGCACAGCGCGGCGCCCGGGTTCCACACCACGGTCTGGCCGAAGCTGGGGCTCTGCGCAATGTGCAGCGTGGCCTGGCCGTCGGTCAAAGCGAGCGACCCTGGCGCAGCCTGGTAGACCGCATCGAATTCCTGTGTGAAATGCACCGGCCCGGTTTGCGTCGCGCGGGTGTCGGTGAGCGAATCCCAGACGCTTCGGCCTTCCAGGCCGCCGAGCCGCACGTCGCCGATCACGGCCACGCGGAAATAGCTGTGCAGCGCCAAGGTGAACTCAAGCGGTGCCGCGCCGGTGTTGTCCACCGAGACATCGAGTTGCAGGCCGCCCGCGGACAGCCGCACGGCGAGGCGGGCCACGAAGTCATGCGGCCACATGGCGCGGGTGAACGCATCGCTGGCCAAGCCAAATGCCGCAACGGTGGCGTCGCCGTCGTGGCGCGCACCTTCTGCCGTCCACGGCAGGTTGCGGGCGAAGCCGTGTTTGACCAGCGGCCCACGCTGGTTGAACTGCGGAAAACAAATCGGCACGCCACCGCGGATGGCGGCCTTGCCGTCCATCACGGCTTTGGGGCTCAGGTAGAAACGTTCCACGCCCCCGGCCGTCCACGACAGCACATGGCCGCCGTGCAGCGCCACCAGGGCGCTGTCGCCGCTGGCGTGGTGCAGCCGCACGCAAGCCTGGCCCTGAAAAACTTCGGTGGTCGACAGGGCGCCGGAATCAGACATTGCCGAGTTCGTCGGCGCGCTCCTGGGCGCTGGTGAAGTCGAGGTCGCCGCTGTAGATGGCGCGGCCGCAGATCACGCCTTCGATGCCGTCGGATTCGACGGCGCACAACGCTTCGATGTCGGCCATGCCGCCCAGGCCGCCAGAGGCGATCACCGGCGTGGTGATGGCCTGCGCCAGCTTGACGGTGGCTTCGACGTTGATGCCGGTCAGCATGCCGTCGCGGCCGATGTCGGTGTAGATGAAGGATTCGACGCCGTAGTCTTCGAACTTCTTGGCCAGGTCGACCACTTCATGGCCGGTGAGCTTGCTCCAGCCGTCGGTGGCGACCTTGCCGTCCTTGGCGTCCAGGCCCACGATGATGGGGCCGCCGAACGCGGTGCAGGCGTCCTGCAGGAAGCCGGGGTTCTTGACCGCTGCGGTGCCGATGATCACGTAGCGCAGGCCGGCGTCGAGGTAGCGTTCGATGGTGTCCAGGTCGCGGATGCCGCCACCCAGCTGCACGTCGATCTCGCCGCCCACCTCTTTCAGGATCTTGCGGATCGCCGATTCGTTCTTGGGCTTGCCCGCGAACGCGCCGTTCAAGTCCACCAGGTGCAAACGTCTGGCCCCCTTGTTGACCCAACTGCGCGCCATTTCGGCCGGGTCTTCACCAAAAATGGTGGACTGGTCCATGTCGCCTTGTTTGAGACGGACGCACTGGCCGTCCTTCAGATCGATAGCAGGAATGAGAAGCATGGTGCTGGTGGCAGCGAGTGAGGAAAGGGAAGAACGGTTAGGGACGAGGCAGCCGGGCCGGCATCAGGCACACAGCCCCCGGGGCAAGCAAGCGTAGTCGACAAAGGGCACGGTTGATCTGGAAATGGAATCAGAAGGAAATCAGGGCTGCCAGCGCAGGAAGTTGCGGTAAAGCGCCAAACCGTGGTCGGCGCTTTTTTCCGGATGGAACTGGGTTGCAAAAATATTATCGCGTGCAACCGCGGCCGTAAAGGCCCCGCCGTAGTCCGCCAGGCCCGCGCTGTGGTGTGCATCCGACGGTTCGGCGTAGAAACTGTGTACGAAATAGAAGTAGGCGTCGTCGGGCACCTCGCCCCAGATCGGGTGGCGGCGGCCGTCCGGGCTCTGTTGGCGCACGCGGTTCCAGCCCATCTGCGGCACCTTGAAGCGGCTGCCGTCGGGCTGCAGCCGGCCTTCGAGCTGAAAACGCCGCACCCAGCCAGGGATCAGGCCCAGGCCGGGCGTGTCCTGTTCTTCGCTGTGGTCCAGCAGCATCTGCATGCCGACACATACGCCCATCAGCGGCTTGTTGGCCGCGGCGTGGAGCACGGCTTCCTTCAGGCCGGAATCGTGCAGCTCGCGCATGCAGTCGCGCATGGCGCCCTGCCCTGGCAGCACCACCCGTTCGGCGGCCAGCACGTCTTCGGGGCGGTTCGTGACGACCACCGCGTAGCCGGTGTCGGCGGCCACATGCATCACCGCCTGCGATACCGAGCGCAGGTTGCCCATGCCGTAATCGACCACGGCGACGGTCTTGTTAGCGGCCATGTTCATCGCCGGATGCTCACAGCGAGCCTTTGGTCGAAGGAATCACGCCCACCGAACGCGGGTCGATCTCGAGCGCAAAACGCATGGCGCGGGCAAAGGCCTTGAACACGGTTTCGCACTGGTGGTGCGCGTTCACGCCCTTCAGGTTGTCGATGTGCAATGTGACGAAGGCGTGGTTCACGAAGCCCTGGAAGAACTCGTAGGTGAGCTGGCTGTCGAAGCCGCCGATCATGCCGCTGGTGAACGGCACGTGCATGTCCAGCCCCGGCCGGCCCGAGAAATCGATCACCACGCGCGACAGCGCCTCGTCCAGCGGCACGTAGGCGTGGCCGTAGCGGCGGATGCCCTTCTTGTCGCCGATCGCCTTGGCCACCGCCATGCCGAGCGTGATGCCGGTATCTTCGACCGTGTGGTGGGCGTCGATGTGCAGGTCGCCGACGCACTCGATGTCGAGGTCGATCAGGCCGTGGCGCGCGATCTGGTCAAGCATGTGGTCGAGAAACGGCACGCCGGTGTTGAGCTTTTGCACGCCAGTGCCGTCGAGGTTGATCGC
>JAQGMQ010000868.1 GCA_028292305.1 Rhodoferax sp. | reverse complement strand
GTGCCGACACCCGGGCCGCGCCACACCACCGCCTGGCGGTGGACGCGGCGCGGCTGGGTTTGAGCCTGCTGGTGTGCCCGGCCGACACCGCTTTCGAAGAAGACCGGCCCGATTTCGTCGGCGTGTTGTACCGCTCGTTCGTGCAGGGCCAGTCGCTTGGGCGCGCCATCCGCGAGGCCACCATGTCGTCGAGCGAGGCCGACTACGGCAACTGCGGCCCGCGCCATGTGGTGTATGCCGACGCCGCGCTGGTACTGGCACCGACCGCCGTGGCGGGCCTGCAGGAAAACAGCCATCGGCAGGTGACCATCATGTCGTATGACCTGGTGGGCTCGACCAGGCTGCTCGAAAGCCTGGGGCCCGAGCGTTACAGCGAACTGCTCGACCAATACCACGCACGCTGCGCCCGCATCGTCACGCGCTGGGGTGGCATGGCCAGCAACCCGCAGGGCAGCGACGGCATCATGTGTTATTTCGGCCTGCCGGTGGCGCATGAACATTCGGCGCTGCAGTCGATCCGTTCGGCCACCGAGATTCTGCGCGCCGTGACCGAGCTGGCGCTGCAGGTGCGCATCGGCGTGGTCACCGGGCCGGTGGTGGTGCGGGCCGGGCAGCCGGTCGGGGTGTCGATCCACCTGGCGGCGCGGCTGCAGGCGATCGCCGAGCCCGGCAGCGTGGTCTTCAGCGAGTCGACCTACCGCCTCGTGCAGCACCGCTTCGAAGGGGTGCGGGTCAACAATCTGCCCCAGCTCAAGGGCTTCGAGCAGCCCGGCGCGGTGTACCGGCTGGTCGGCGAAAAGCGGCAGGCGTTCAACGCCTTCGATGCCGCGCCACAGGCCAGCCCCTTCGTGGCGCGCGAAGACGCGATGGCCTGGCTGCAGTCGCACTGGGACGAGGCCGCCGGTGGCCGCTTGCACGCAGCGGCGAAGGCCGTGAACGCGGTGGTGGTGTGGGGCGGCGCCGGCATCGGCAAGTCGCGCCTGGTCGGTGAGTTCAAGCTGCGCCACGTGAACGCGCAACAGCAGGCCCTGGAATGCCGCTGCACGCCCGAGCACACGCAGAGTGCCTTCCATCCGCTGATCGACCTGTTGCTGCGCCAGTTCAAGATCCTCGAGGCCGACGCGATGCCTGTGCGCATGGCCAAGATCGAAGCCGGTGTAGCGGCTTTGGCGACCGCGGCGGGCGCAGTGCCGATGGCCGGCGTGGATGCGGCCGAGGCCAACAGCGTGGTGGCGGCGTTGCTGTCGGTGCAGCCCGGCGCGGCCGAGGGGCGCGTGCCGGCGCTGCAATACTCGGCCGAGAAACAGCGCCCGCGCACGCTCGAGGTGCTGGCCGGCCTCATCGAACGGCAGGCCCGCGCGGCGCCGCTCTGCCTGGTGTTCGAAGACGTGCATTGGCTCGACCCGTCGACCCGCGAATTCATCAAGCACCTGGTGCAGCACGCGCAACAGGCCCAGGGGCTGCCGCTGCTGGTGTTGATGACGCAACGCGAGGAAGCCGCAGCGCCGACCGACATGGGCTTTGCGGTGGACGGCTTCGAACTCAAGGGACTTTCGGCGGAAGACGCGCGCAACCTCATCGTGGCGGCCAGCGGCAATGCGTCGGTGTCGGGCGAGGTCATCGGCCTGCTCACCGAAAAAGCCGACGGGGTACCGCTGTTCATCGAAGAATCGACGCGCATGGTGGTTGACCTGCAGGCCGCCGGTGGCGGTGCGCTGTCGTCCCTGCGGCTGGCCGTGCCCGGGACCATCCAGGACCTGTTGATGGCGCGGCTGGACCGCCTGGGCGACGCCAAGCCGCTGGCCCAGTTGGGCAGCGTGATCGGCCGCGAATTTTCGCTGGCGCTGATCCAGGCGATCCTCGCCCATGCCAGCGCGCCGATCCGCACCGGACAGCTGCAGGCGCGGCTCCATGCGCTGGTGGGCTCGGGGCTGATGGTGGAGCGCCGCGGCGCGGCCGGCACCAACTACTTCTTCAAACATGCGCTGGTGCGCGACGCGGCCTACCAGTCGCTGTGGGAACGCGACCGTCGGCGCTTTCACCTGGCGATCGCGCTGGTCTTGTCCGAGCAGTTTCCCGAGCTGGTGGCCACCCAGCCCGAGATGGCCGCGCGCCATTACGCCGGCGCCGCGTTGCCCGCCCGCGCCATCGAGCACCTGGAGCGCGCGGCGCGGCTGGCTCTCTCGCGTTCGGCCCATGAAGAAGCCATCACCCACCTGGCCAACGGGCTGGGGCTGGTGGTTCAACTGCCCGCCGACGAAGCCCGCGACCGCGCCGAGCTGCGGCTGCAGTTGCTGCTGGCCGGCCAGCTCATCGCCACCGAAGGTTATGGCGCCGAACGCGTCGGCGTGGTCTACCAGCGGGCCGCCGAGCTGTGCCGCGCGAGTGGCGACGACGCTGCCCTGCTGAAGGTGCAGCTCGGGCTCGAGGGTTATTACTTCATGCGCGCCGACTTCGCACAGGCGCATGTGATCGCCACCCAGGTGGCCGGCCTGGTGGCGAATTCGCCCGACCCGATGCGCCGACTGCAGGCCGCCTGGGCGCTGGGCAACGTGTTGTTCCACCAGGGTGAACTCGTGGAAGCCGTAGCCCGCATGGACGCCTGCCTGGTCGACTACCGGCTGGCGCCGCGCGGTCGGGGCGCGGTGCAGGACCCGGGCCTGATGTGCCTGTGTTATTCGGCCGTGGCCAAGTGGGAACTCGGCCAGCCCGACGAGGCGCTGCAGCGCGCCAATGCCGCGGTGGCGCTGTCGGCCGAACTCAAGCACAAGTTCAGCGCCGGGGAAGCCTATGGTTTCCTGGCCATGGTGCAGTACTTTCGGGGTGAATTCGAAGGAGTGCTGCACAGCGCCGCGCGGGCCATCGAGATCTGCGAAGAGGGCGGCTTTGCCGTGTGGCTGGCGCACGCCAGGCTGCTGCACGGCCGCGCGCGGGCCGCGTTGGGCGAGCCCGCGGAAGGCATCGCCGAGATGGCCGAAGGTTATGCCGAATGGGTGGCCACCGGCGCCATGGTGACGCGCGGCTTCTACCTGGTGCTGCGCGCCGAAGGCCTGGCGCTGGCCGGCCGCCCCGACGAAGGTCTGGCCTTGCTGCGCGTGGCGATGGACGTCGTCACCCGCTGCGGCGAACGTTATTACGAAGCCGAGATCCGCCGGCTGATGGGCGAGCTGATCCTGCAGCACGCGCTGCGCACCGGCCGCGACGCCGATGCCGAGGCGCAGGACTGGTTTGCCGGCGCGCTGGCGCTGGCGCAGGAGAAACACATGGCCTCGCTCAGCCTGCGCGCGGCCATGAGCCTGGCGGCGCTGTGGACGCAGCAACAGCGGCCCAACGAGGCGCGGCTGCTGCTGCAGTCGGCTTATGGCGCCATCGAGGATGGCAAGCACACCCACGACATGCGCATGGCGCGGGCGTTGCTGCAGCGGTTCGATGTGGCGGTGGCGGCTGAATAGTCCCTGAAAGCCGCCACGCGGCCCTGTCCACGCGTCCCACATTTGGCCGATGACGTCGATTCGTGCGTATGCACAATCGAAAAGCGCGTTTCTCGGTGAAAATTTGCGCTGCATCTTGAAACAATTGGAGCGTGAATGAACAAGTTCGAAGCCTTGGCGGTGACGCCTCAGCCGACCGAAGACATGCTCGCTGTGTTCGACCAACTGCGGCAACGCAGCGAAGCCGACGCAAACCGCCGCCTGCTCGAATGGCTTTCCAACGACGCCACGCGCGACCAGTTGTACGCACGGCTCGGCGCCGCGCACCGGCCGCTGCAGTTCCAGAGTCCGGCCGACACGCGTGAGTGGGCTTACGACTCCGCCGATCCCAACTACCGGCAGACGGTCTACCTGCTGGCCGAAAAGGCGCAAGTGGCGCATGCGCTGCACGCCTCTGCCGAATACAGCAACTCGCCATTTCACGCACTCGGCGGCGGCAATTTCATGCTCGGCCTGGACCCGGCCATGCCGCCCCGCGATGACGATCCGCATGCGGTGCAGCGCGCCTTTGCCGAGTCGCAGCTGAAGGTGGACGAGGCGGAACTGCTCGGCCTGGTGACGGTGGCCTTCCAGGCCGGCGCCGTGTTGGGCCTCAAGCAGCGCAAGTTCGACCTGGCCGACATCGCCGCCGAGGTGGCGGTGCGCTACATGGGTTTCATGTTCGGCTTCGCCCAATCGGACCACGCGCTCATCGACCAAACCATGCGCAAGGCCTACCGCGGTCTGTGTTACCAGGTGATGGGCCGGCACTTCGTGAGCGAGCCGGGCACCATGCCCGAGGCGAACGCCAACATGGGGGCGCTGCTGCGCCGCGCCGCGGAGCTGATCGGCATCTACCAGGCCGAAGCCGGCAATGCCCATCTCGCAGGTGTGCGCTGCACACGCTGCGGCCGGCTCGGACACAGCGACGGCATCGGCTGCGCGCAGGCCGACGAGACCCGATTGCTCGCAAAGGAGCTTCAGGAGCTGCGAACCTTCGCGATGCCGGGCAAACCGCAATCGACGCCACTCGAGAACTTCAACCCGCTGCTGCGCCGCATGGCTTTGCGCACCGGCGCCACATTCACGAACACCGAGGCGGCCGTGCTGGTGGTGGGCATGATCGCCGGCGCGATCGGCAACATCCAGGCCAGCATCTGCATCGCGGTACGGCATTTCTTTCAACTGGCGGATGGCAAGCAACTGGCCAGCGTGATCGAACTGGCGCAGAAGGCGCGCCAGACCTCGCGCGGCGCGGCGGCCGATGCCGACTTCGCACCCTGCGTGAGCGAGGCCCTGCGGCGCAACCCACCGGTGGCCTTTCTGCCGCGCAAGACACGCGTGGCAATGACCGTCGGCGGTGTGGACATTCCCAAGGACTCCGTGGTGCTGCTCGGCATCGGCGGCGCCACGCGGCGCGTTGGAGACGACGGCGGCTACGGTCTGCCGGCGCCATCCAGCGCGGCGGGGTGCCCGTTCGGCCACGGGCCGGCCGCGGTGTTCGGCGGCGGCGACGATGGCCGCATCTACCCGCACGCCTGCATCGGCGAGCAGGTGTCGATGCCCCTGGTGGTGCACGTGGTGCGGCAAATCATGGTGTTGCCCGGGCTGGCCGAAGCCTGCGACCTGCGCACCGGCCGGGCCAGTGGACTGCGCAAGTTGTGGGGCTACGGCTGCGAGTCGTATCCGATGGAGTTCCGGCGCGAAGACCTGCTGGTGCAGTCGCCGCTGTCGGTGATCATGAAGATCAAGTCACCCACTGCGGAACACGCCGAAAAGCTGAAGCTGGTGATCCGCTGGGGCGCACCCAGCATCGAGAAAAAACTGAAGGACGCGAGGCACGTGCATTTCGCCTCGTTCCAGTTTCTGGAGAACGACACCAAGCTGGCCCTGTTCACCGTGTTCGACCGCGACTTCGACTCCTACATCGCCCATTTCGCGTTGGAGATCGGCCCCCTGTTCGACAAGATCTTCGAGCACATCGTCGACGCGCCACCGCTGCCGGTGGACGAATTTCCGCGCGAGTTCGTCGACACCATCCGCCGCTACAACGTGCCGCCGGCCGCCGGTTATTTTTTCAGCGCCTATCCGAATGCCGACGCCGCACAACTGGGCGCGGAACACGAGAAGGCATTTCCGTGAGCACCGGAAATTGCGGGATGGAGGTGTTCAGATGAGTGCGCCCGACCAGCGGCTCGAGCTGGCCCAGTTGCAGACCCTGGTCGTGCACGGCTACGCGCATGACCACTGCCGCTACTTCATCTTCACCATCGAAGAGCGGGCTGCGGCGCGGCGCTTCCTGGCCCGGCTCAAAGCCGATCGCTGGATCGAGCCCGCCAACCACCGCAGCCACGGCCACCCGCGCCACCCGACACCGATCAGCGTGGCGCTCACCTACCGGGGGCTGCAGGTGCTGGGACTGCGCAAGCCGTTCCTGCATGTGCTGCAAAGACGCGCCACCGCGTTTTATGAAGGGCCACAGCCCCGCGCGGCCAGCCGCCTCGCCGACACCGGCCAAAGCGCACCGCGTTACTGGGACCCGCGCTTCGACCGCGATGCGGCCCACGTGTTGCTGGCCGTGCATGGCGACGATCCCAGCCGGCTGGCCGACGCGCAGGCCGAGTTGATGCGTCTGGCGGGCACGGCCTTCGCCGCTGCCGGCTGGGAAGCGCCGTTCGAGACCAGCCACCTGAAGCAGCAAAGCGCCGACATCACGCGCCGCAAGGTGCACTTCGGTTTTGTCGACGGCATCTCCAAGGTACTCATCCAGGGCGTGCCGCAGCACGACGCGCTCGACCCCGGCCACAAGAAGGCCCACGCTCCGGGCGAGTTCGTGCTCGGTTATGCCAACGACAAGGGCTACAACCCCTGGCTGCTGCCCGACGAGCCGCCCGACACCGGCGTGCAGCCGCCCGGCCCGGGCGAAGTCCGCACGCCACCGGTGTGGCGCCCGGCCGATTTTTTTCGCAACGGCAGCTTTGCGGCCTTGCGTGACATGGCCCAGCACGAGGCTGCCTTTCGCGGCTACACCGAGGCGCGGGCCGGGCAACTCGGTGTCGACCCGGTCTACCTGCAGGCCAAGATGCTCGGCCGCTGGCCCGAGGGCGGCGTGGTCAAACCCGGCCACGAGGTGGCGCCCGAGCCCGGCGGCGACGGACTCGACGACTTCGATTTCTCCGATGACCCACAGGGCCAGGGTTGCCCGTTCGGCGCGCATGTGCGGCGCATGAACCCGCGCGCCGACGGCATCGTGCCGTTCCGCCGACGTCCCCTGATCCGCCGGGGCATGCCTTATGGCCCGGCCTGGGAAAAAGGCGAGGAGGACGGTGCCCGTCCGCGCGGGCTGATCGGCCTGTTCATCTGCGCCAGCCTGGAGGAGCAGTTCGAGCACCTGGTGTCCGAATGGGGCGACGCCAGCCCGATGGGCACACCCAACAAGGGCAACGCCAAAGACCCGCTGATCGGCAACCACGTGAATGCCGCCGCGTTCTTCGACATCCCGATGGCGACGGAGCAACTGCGTCGGCTGGATGGCCTGCGCCCGTTCGTCACCACCCGCGGCACCGTCTACCTGTTCTTCCCTGGCCTGGCGGTGCTGCAGAACCTGCACAACGCCAACGTGTTCGACCAATGAACGCCAGCGCGGCCACGCGGCCCGAGCCGCTGAACCCGCACCATGCCCCGCCGCCAGACCGTTATTGCGACATGGTGCTCAAGGGCGGCGTGGTCGACGGCGTGGTCTATCCCTGGGCCATCATGGAACTGGCGCGCGCCTACCGTTTCAAGAACATTTCGGGCACCTCGGTCGGCGCGGTGGCGGCGGCGCTCACGGCGGCGGCCGAATACAGCCGGCGTTATGGTTCGACCGCGGGCTTCAACGAGGTGCTGCTCAAGGTGCCGGAGAAACTGGCCGAGGCTGTGGGCCAGGACACCCGGCTTTATTCGTTGTTTCAGCCGACGCCGGGTGGCGGTCAGCGCTTGTTCAATTTGTTCGTGGCCGCGTTTGGCAAGACCAAGCAAGTCAGCGGCATCTGGTACGCCTACGGATGGCAGGCGCTGTTGGTCGGCGTGGCGGTGGGGCTGACCGTAGGGCATTTCGGGCAGGTCCACGCTTTTCAGGCGACATTGGACGGCGTGTTCGGCGCAGCGGTTTTTGCCGTGGCCGTTTTCGGTTTCGACCTGCTGGCTCTCGCGCGCAACGGCTTCGGCCTTTGCTCGGGAAAACGCACGGACCCATCGCCACGCGGCAGTGCGGCCTTCACCGACTGGCTGCATGAAGGTATCCAGGGTGCGGCTCAGCGGCCGCTGGACCAGCCCCTGACCTTCCGGCATTTGTGGGACGCACCCGGTGGCGCCGGCGCGGCGTCGGTTCCGTCGACGCGGCCCACGCGCAAGCCGCGCTCCATCGATCTGCGCATGATCTCCACCAGCTTGACCCATGGCCGGCCATATGGGCTGCCCTTGCCGGACGGCAGCCCGCAACTGTTCTTCAAACTGGATGAATGGAAGCCTTATTTCCCTGACGAAGTCATCGCCTACCTTGACCAATACGTGCCGCTTTTCAAGCCAAAGGACGGCGATCCGCCTGTCGAAGGCTTGCGCGAATTGCCCAGGGGCGACTTGCCGGTCGTGGTTGCCACGCGAATGAGTCTGAGTTTTCCGGTGTTGTTCAAGGCCGTGCCCCTGTACGCCATTTACGAGGAAAAGCCGC
>JAQGMQ010000421.1 GCA_028292305.1 Rhodoferax sp. | reverse complement strand
CGCCGTCGGCCATCGTGCGTTCGAAATGCGGTATGCCGCCGACCACGTCCACGCCTCTGTCCAGGGCCTGCTTCAGGTTCTCCAGCCCGCCCGGTGAACGCAGCACGCCGTCCTGCGGAAAGGCGACCAGTTGCAGGTCGATGTAGGGCGCGACCTGGCGTTTCACTTCGAGCAGCGCGTCCACCGCCAGCATGCTGGGGTCGCTGGTGTCGACATGGGTGCGGATCGACAAGAGGCCCTTGGCCACGGCCCAGTCGCAGTAGGCCAGCGCGCGTTCGATCAGCGCCTCGGCCTTGAGCAGCGGCTTGAGTTCGCCCCACAGCGCGATGCCTTCGAGCAGCGTGCCGCTCTGGTTCGCGCGCGGCAGGCCGTAGCTCAGCGTGGCGTCCATGTGGAAGTGCGGGTCGACGAAGGTCGTCGTGACGAGCAGGCCAAACGCGTCGACGGTCTCTGAGGATGGCGCTACCAGTCCCGCGGTGACTTCGGTGATGCGGCCGTCCTGCACGGCAATGGACATGCCGGTGCGGCCGTCGGGCAGGGTGGCGTTCTTGACGAGTAGATCGAGCATGTTCAACGTTCTCCCTTGCGGTACGGTTTCATCAGCGCCTGAGGATAGCTGGCCTTGCGGGCGACGAGGATCAACGCCAGGATCGACAGCCCATACGGCAACATCAGGTAGAGCTGGTACGGCACGGCCGCCTCGCCGCTGGTCTGCTGCAAGCGCAACTGCAGCGCGTCGAAAAATGCGAACAGCAACGCGCCCAGCAGCGCCTTGCCCGGCCGCCACGAGGCAAAAACCACCAGCGCCACGCAGATCCAGCCACGGCCGTTGACCATGTTGAAGAAGAAGGCGTTGAACGCCGACAGCGTCAGGAACGCACCGGCCACGCCCATCAATGCCGACCCGGCCACGATGGCCGCCGTGCGCGTGGCCGCGACAGAAACGCCCTGGCCCTCGGCGGCGCGCGGGTTCTCGCCGACCATGCGCAGCGACAGGCCGGCCGGCGTGCGGTACAGCAAATAGGCGATGGCCGGCACCAGCAACAGGGCCAGCAACGTCAGCGGGGTCTGGTGCTGCAGGATGGGCACGGGCAGCCAGGCCATCTCGGCAAACGGCGTGATGGTCGGCGGCGTGTTCACCTTGGGAAAGCTTACCCGATAGCCGAAGTAGCTGAGGGCCGTGGCTAGCATGGTGATGCCGAGGCCCGAGACGTGTTGCGACAGCGCCAGGCCCACGGTCAGCAACGCATGCAGCAGCCCGAACGCCGCACCGGTGAGCGCGGCCACGGCCACGCCACCCCACAGCGGCGCGCCAAGGTACACGGCCAGCCAGCCGGTGAAGGCACCGGCCACCATGATGCCTTCGATGCCCAGGTTCAGCACCCCCGCCCGTTCGCACATCAGCACGCCGAGCGTGCCGAGGATGAGGGGCGTGCCGGTGCGCAGCGTGGCGATCCAGAAGGCCGGGTTGGCCAGGATGTCGAGCAGATCGGTCATGTGAAGCTGGCCTTCATTTCATCCGCAGCCGGTATTGCGTCAGCATGGTGGCCACGAGCACCGACAACAGCGAGGCGGCCACGATCACATCGGCGATGTAGGTGGGCACGTTGATGGCGCGGCTCATGCTGTCGGCGCCCACCAGCACGCCGGCCACGAACAGGCTGGCCGCCAGCACGCCGATCGGGTGCAGCCCGGCCAGCATGGCAATCACGATGCCGGTATAGCCATAGCCCGGCGACATGTCGAGCGTGACGTAGCTGGTGCGGCCGGCCACCTCGATGGCGCCGGCCAGGCCCGCGAGCGCGCCCGACAGCAGGGCCACCAGCACCACCGTGCGCGTCACCGGCACACCGGCAAAAGCGGCGGCCCGTGCATTGGCGCCGACCGCGCGGATGTCGAAGCCCAACACGGTGAACTTCATCAACGCCCAGACCAGCACCGCCAGCACGGCCGCGATCAACAACCCGGTGTGCAGGCGCGTCTGCGCGACGAGTTTCCCCAGCTCCAGATCGCCCTGCAGCGCCACGCTTTGCGGCCAGCCCATGGCGGTCGGGTCCTTCATCGGGCCGTCCAGCATCATCGACACGAACAGCAGCATGATGAAGTTCAGCAGCAGCGTGGTCACGACTTCGTCCACGCCCAGGCGCGCCTTCATCAGGGCCGGCCCGAGCAGCAATGCCGCGCCGGCCAGCGCCGCCGCCGCCAGCATCAGCGGGAACAGCAGCCAGGGCGACCATTCCAGGCCCGTGCCACCGTGCATGCCACCCACGGCGATGGCCGCCAGCGCGCCTGCGTACAACTGGCCTTCGGCACCGATGTTGAACAGCCGTGCCTTGAAGGCCACGGTGGCGGCCAGCCCGGTGAGGATCAGCGGGATAGCGCGCGTGAATGTTTCGCTGAGCGCGAACACCGAGCCGAAGCCGCCCTTGAACAGCAGGCCGTAGGTCTGCGCCACGGGCGCGCCGGCCCACAGCACCAACAGGCCGCTGACCAGCAGCGTGAAGGCCGCGGCACCGACGGGCGCCATCAGCAGCGCGAGGGTGGACGACTGGTTGCGTTTCTCGAGTCTCATGCCGCCATCTCGTTCGGGTTGACCCCGGCCATGGCCAGGCCGATCGCCTCGCGGCTCCAGTCCAGCGCCGGCCGGGCATCGCCCAGGTGCCCGCCGTGCATCACCGCCACGCGGTCGCCCAGGGCCAGCACTTCGTCGAGGTCGTCCGAGATCAGCAGCACGGCCGCACCCGCGTCCCGTGCGGCAATCAGCTGTTGCTGCACATAGGTCACGGCGCCGATGTCCAGGCCCCAGGTCGGTTGGTGGGCCACGATGAGCCGGGGCGGCGTGGCGTCAGGCGACAGCAGTGCACGGCCGAGGATCAGCTTCTGCATGTTGCCGCCCGACAGCGCGCTGGCTTTCGATGCGAGGCCACCGCCGCGCACGTCGAACTGTTGTTCGATGCGGGCCGCATGCGCCATTGCCGCGCGGTGCTTCACCACGCCACCGCGTGAAAAATGAGGCCCGCGCAGGCGCTCGGAAACCGCGTTTTCCCACACCGGCAGATCGCCGACCACGCCGACGCCGTGCCGGTCTTCAGGGATGCGCGCGAGGCCTTGCCGCACCAGCAGGGCAGGGCGCGGCAGCAGTGGCGCGCCGAGGAACGTCCCGGTGCCTGCGCTCAAGGCCCGCGTGCCGCACAACACCTCGGCCAGTGCCACCTGGCCATTGCCCGAGACGCCGGCAATGGCCACGATCTCGCCCGCATGCAACTGCAGCGAGACGCCGTTCAATCGGTCCTGCGCACCCGCGGCGGTGCTGGCGCGTTCGAGCACACACACCGGTGCGCCCACGGTCTGTGCCGGCCGGCGCGCGGGCGCCTCGATCGCATGGCCGACCATCCACTGCGCCAACTGGCTCTGGGTGATGGCGCCGGCTTGATCGTTCACCGCTTCGGCCACCAGCTTGCCGTGGCGCAACACGGCTACACGGTGCGCCACGCGCAGCACTTCGCCGAGTTTGTGGCTGATGAAGATGATCGACAAACCCTGCGCCACCATCTGGGCCAACGTGTCGAACAGCGCCTCGCTTTCCTGCGGCGTGAGCACGGCCGTGGGTTCGTCGAGGATGAGGATGCGCGCACCGCGGTACAGCGCCTTCAGGATCTCGACGCGCTGGCGTTCGCCGACCGACAGGCCGGCCACCAGCGCATCCGGCGCCACCGGCAGGCCGAAACGTGTGGCCACGCCCAGCAGCTTCTGCCGTGCGGCGGCCCGGCGCGATACAGGCTGCCACCACGGCTCGGTGCCGAGCATCACGTTGTCCAGCACGCTCATGTTGTCGGCCAATGCGAAATGCTGGTGCACCATGCCGATGCCCGCGGCCAGCGCGGCTTTGGGCTGGCCCGGCGGCAGGGCTTGGCCAAAGACTTCGATGTCGCCAGCATCAGCGACGTAGTGGCCGAACAGGATCGACATCAGCGTCGACTTGCCGGCGCCGTTTTCGCCCAGCAGGGCCAGCACTTCGCCGGCCTGCAGCGTGAGCGAGATGCCGTCGTTCGCTAACAGGCTGCCAAAACGTTTGGAGATGCCGGTGAGCCGCAGCACGGGTTCGCCGGTGCCCCCCTTGCGGGTGCCGAGCGGGGAAGCTTGACGCGGTGGTGCCGCGGGTTGCGCGTTGGCTTGCAAAACGATGTCTTTCCTTGTGGTACGCCGTTGTACGGCCTGCGGCGCTGCAAGCAGGTTCTGCGCCACAGCCGGGCCGCCGCGTGCCGGGCCACCATGGCGCCCTGCGCGCTTTCTGCAACAGGCGAGCGCCGAGTTTCGCAACGCGGCGTTAAAAGCACTACTATCTTCTAAAATCAAACCCAACCATTGACCTTTGTCACCGGTGATTGACCTTTGCGCCGCCGCGCCCGAAGGCGCCCGTCGCCCAACCGTGCAGACCGCAACAACATGACTCAGCCCAAAACCCTTTTGATTGTGGACGACAGCCGCGTGTCCCGGATGATGATCCGCAGTTTGGTGGTGGCCAAGCGCCCCGCGTGGACCGTGGTCGAAGCCGGCAGCGGCGAAGAGGCGATGGCGATGGTGGCCGCGCAGTGCCCCGACTATTGCACCATGGACATCAACATGCCCGGCGTGTTGGGCACCGACGCCGCCGAGCAGATCAAGCGCGACAACCCGGCCGTGCGCCTGGCGCTGTTCTCGGCCAACATCCAGGAAAGCCAGAAGACGCGGGCCAGCGAGATCGGCGTGAAGTTCGTCGCCAAGCCCGTCAACGAAAAAAGCGTGCTCGAAGCACTGGCGTATTTCGAGCTGGACGCGGCCGGAGGCCCTGCCGCATGAAACTCAGCGAACTGCAACTCGACGCGCTTACCGAGGTGTTCAACCTTGGCGCGGGCCAGGCTGCAGCCAGCCTGAGCGAGATCGTCGGCGACGAGGTGAAACTCTCGGTGCCGCGGATCCAGTTCTACGACCGCGCCGACGTCAATGCCGACACGCTGGCGCTGGGCGGTGAGCGCGTGGGTGCCGTGCGCCAGCGTTTCAGCGGGCCCTTCAGCCTGGACGCGTCGCTGCTGTTCAAGGAAGAACGGGCGCTCGAGATCGTGCAGGAGATGATCGGCTCCCAGGTCAGCGTGGACGAACTGGTCGACTTCGAGCAGGAAGCCATGTGCGAGCTGGGCAACATCATCCTGAACGGCTGCATGTCTTCCATTGCTGACGTGTTGCAGATCGAGCTCACCAGCACCTTGCCCGACTACACCGTGGACAGCGCGGACGTGGTCGTGGTCGGGCTGTTGTCGGACATGAGCCAGCCGGTGGTGCTGGTGCTGCACATCGACCTGACGATCGAAAAACGCGACACCCACGGCTACCTGGTGTTTCTGCTGAGCTCCACCTCGCTGGCCGAACTGGTGGTGGCGCTCGACGGTTTCCTCGGACGCATCTGAACCTTCTCGCGACCCGCGCCATGCCTGCCGATCCTCAAGCCAGCCACCTGCCGGTGCCGCCGTCGCTGCCGTGGCTGCGCATTGCCGATGCCCTGGCCTCCGGCCTGCTGGTGATCGACGAGGCCGAACGGGTGGTGCACTGGAACGCCTGGATGGCGAAGCACAGCGGCATCGCCACCGAGGCGGCCATCGGCCAGCCCGTCGATGCCGTGTTTGGCGAGGCGCTGGCCATGCCGTTTCGCCGCGCGGTGGCAAACGTGCTCAAACACCGGCTGCCGGTGGTGTTGTCGAACGTATTGCACCGCGACCCGCTGCCGCTGTACCGCAGGCCGCCGGCCATGACGGGCACGGCGGGCACAGTGGGCACGCCGTCCGCGCCCGGCGACACCCCGCCGACCCGCATGCCGCAATCGTTGACGCTGATGCCCGTCCAGGCCGAATGCGGTGCGCACCTGTGCCTCGTGCAGGTCACCGACACCAGCATGTTCGTCAAGCGCGAACGCCTGCTGCGGTCCAATTCCGACCGGCTCTCGAAAGAGGCGGTGATCGACGGCCTCACCGGCGTCTACAACCGCAAGTACTTCAACCAGTCGCTGCCTGCCGAGTTGAGCCGTTGCGCGCGGCTGCGCTTGCCGCTGTCCTTGTTGATGATCGATGTCGACGCGTTCAAGCGTTACAACGACAGCTACGGCCACCCGGCCGGCGACCGCGTGCTGGTGGCCATCGTCACCGCCGCGAATGCGCAGCTGAAACGCGGTGCCGACATCCTGGCGCGTTATGGCGGCGAGGAATTCGTCGTGATCCTGTCGGCTTGCGACGAGGCCAATGCGCGGCTGGTGGCCGAGAAGATCCGGTCGGCCATCGCTGACTTGCGCATTCCCCATGCGCACTCGGACGCGGCCAGCCACATCACCGTGAGCGTGGGCGCAGCCACCTGGCTGGCCGACAGGCCACAAGCCATCAACGACGAAGCTGCATTGCTGGAGGCCGCCGACCGGGCCCTGTACGTGGCCAAACACGGCGGCCGCGACGCCGTGCGCTGGTTGCCCGCGGGTGGGGTGGTCGGCGCGGCGGGGGCCGTCCGGGCAGCGGCGGCCCGGGCCCGTCCGCCGCTGGCCTGACCGGCCCGCGGCCTATTTCGCGGTGGATTTAGGCTGGGTGTCGTCCACCTTCACGGTGAACGTGCCGGCCACGATGGTCTTTTCCTTGGCCTGCACCTTGGCCAGCAGGTCGGCCGGTACCTTCTTCTCGAACGTGCCCAGTGGCGCCAGCTCGGAGCCCTTGTATTTCATCATCGAGTAGGGGCCGTAGTCTTCGCCCTTGTACGCGCCTTCCTTCACGAGCTTGATGGCGCGGTCGATGCTGGGCTCCATGTTCCACAGGGCCGAGGCCACGACGGTGTCGGGGTATTGTTCCTGGGTGTTGGCCACGTTGCCGATCGACAGCTTGCCCTTTTCCTTGGCCGCGTCGCTCACCCCGAAGCGCTCGGCGTACAACACGTCGGCGCCCTTGTCGATCATGGCGAACGCGGCTTCCTTGGCCTTCGGCGGGTCGAACCAGCTGTTGATGAAGGTCACGCTGAATTCGACCTTGGGATTGATTTCCTTCGCGCCGGCCATGAAGGCGTTCATCAGCCGGTTGACCTCGGGGATGGCGTTGCCGCCGACCATGCCGATCTTGTTGGTCTTGGTCATGCCGCCGGCGATCATGCCGCTGAGATAGGCCGGCTCCTGGATGAAGTTGTCGAAGGTCGAGAAGTTCGGTGCCACGGGTTTCAGCGATGAGCCCATGAGGAAGCCGACCTTCGGGAAGTCCTTGGCCACCTTGCGCGCCGCCGTTTCCACGCCAAAGGCCTCACCCACGATCAGCTGGTTGCCGGCCGTGGCGTATTCGCGCATGACGCGTTCGTAGTCGGCGTTGGAGACGTTTTCGCTGGCCTTGTATTCGATCTCGCCGCGGGCTTCGGCGGCCTTCAGGGCCTTGTGGATGCGGCCGGCCCATTGCTGCTCGAACGGCACGGTGTAGATGGCGGCCACCTTGGTCTTGGCTTGTGCGCGGGCCTGCATCGGCAGGGCCAGCGAGATGGCGAGGCTGCTGAGGCTGAGTGCGCCGAGCAAGAGGCGTCGGGAGGGGGCGGAGGTGAAGGGGGTCATGGGAACTCCTTTTGACGATGGGAAGGACGAAGATCGAGAACACAGATCGGGTGGCGGCGCAGACTTGCTGCTGGCGCAATGACGACCCTCACCCCAGCCCTCTCCCGCGCGCGGGAGAGTGGGCATACCGATCGACCTGGGGCCTGCTTATTGGGTTCCGAAAATGCGGTCGCCCGCATCGCCGAGGCCGGGCAGGATGTAGCCGTGGTCGTTCAGCTGGCGGTCGATGGCGGCGGTGTAGATGGGCACGTCGGGATGCACCTTGTGCAGTGCGGCGATGCCTTCGGGGCAGGTCAGCAGGCAGACGAACTTGACCGACTTGGGGTTCAATTCCTTCAGCCGCTCAACCGCGGCGATGGCCGAATTGCCGGTGGCCAGCATCGGGTCGACGATGACCACGTCGCGTTCCTCCATGTCCTTGGGCATCTTGAAGTAGTACTCGACGGCAGTGAGCGTCTTCGGGTCGCGGTACAGGCCCACATGGCCCACGCGGGCGCCGGGCACCACGCTCAGCATGCCTTCCAGAATGCCGTTGCCGGCCCGCAGGATCGACACGAAGACCAGCTTCTTGCCGTCGATGACCTTGGCAGTCATGGTCTCCAGCGGGGTCTCCACTTCCACTTCCTGCATCGGCATGTCGCGTGTGACCTCGTAGGCCATCAGGGCGCTGATCTCGTTGAGCAACCGGCGGAAGGTGTTGGTGCTGGCGTCCTTCCTGCGCATCAGCGTGAGCTTGTGCTGCACCAGCGGGTGGTCGATCAGGTGTACGTTGCTGTTCATGTGTCGTTGTCTCGGTTGTTGGCTGCTTCGAAAATTTCTAGAACACCGTGCCGTCGCTGACGATGTTCAAGGGCGGTGTGCCCCCACGCAAGCGTTGTGCCAGCACCCGTCCCGTGGCCCAGGTGCCGCCTTCGAGCACGCAGGCCAGCGGCATTCTCGCCGCGTCCAGCTTCAGGTCGTGGCGCACCAGCGGCGCCAGTTCGTCGAGCAGCGCCACGGTCAGCGCGCGCCATTCCACGATGAGTTCGTCGCCGGCCTTCCAGCTGCCGCGCAGCACGTTGGGGTCCTTGAACTGCAGCACGCCGGCGTCGATGAACAGGCCGCCGTTGCGGTACTCGGGCAGGCCGGTCAGCGCGTCGAGGCCGCGCACCTTCACGCCGGCCCACTCGAAGGGCTCGAGCAGCGAATAGGTGAGCCACTGCGAGAGTTTGTGGAACGGCATCCAGCGGTTGGTGAGGCCTTCGCCGCGCACGTCGGGGTGGCGCCAGCAGTCGCCCAGCGGCACGCCGCCCAGGGTATTGGCCGCCGGCCAGATGCCCGATAGCGACACCAGCAGTTGGCTGAGGATGTCGTGTGCGGCGACGTCGGCCGTGGGCGCCACGTCGGGCCCATGCGGGCTGATGAGCACGTCGAACAGGCCGCCGGGCCGGCCATCGGGGCCGAACACCTCGGGCTGCGCGGCCATGGTTTCGCCCAGGCGGCGCAGCAGCACCACGCGGCCGTCCAGGCCGACCAGCGGGTTCTCCGGCCCCACCTGGAACGCGGCGGCCAGGTGGTCGGCGGCCAGGCCGCGCAGGCCTTTGGCGTCGACGCGCAAGGGCTGGTTCCTGTCGCTGGAAAACAGCCCGGCCATGAACGCGTGGTAGCTGGCCACGCCCAGGCCTTCGGAGCGGCTGAAGGTCTGCGCACCGCTGTCGATGCGGCCCTCGGTGTATTTCCAGTCGGCACCGGCGCCTGCGTCGAGCAGCACACTGACCACGGCCAGGTCGATGTAGGTGCGGGCGCGTTCGGGGGCCGTGGCTTGGGCGAGATGGCTGTCGAGTGCGGCCTTGCGGTCCACCCCGCCGGCTTCGAAATGGCGCCAGCGGCTGTGGTACGGAATGGCCAGCTTGGGGTAGTTGCTGCGCGTGACCGCGGCCACCTCGGCGGCGGCGCTGGCCATGGCGGCGTCGTTGACGGTGAACCAGGTCGACTGGCCGGCACGGGCGCGGGCCACCAGTGCATTGGCACGTTCGCGCACCGCGGTAGTGGTGCGCAGGACGTCGGCCGCGCCTTCAGGGTGGGTGGTGTCGGCCAGGGAAGGGGTGGTGGAGGCTGCGCTGGCAGGGGTAGCTGGGGTAGCTGGGGTAGCGGTCATGTTCGTCATCGGGGATCGTGGTGCGGTTCAGAGGTCCAGATTGCGGCCCTTGGCTTTCTTCAGTTCCTCGGCGTCGGGCACCAGGCCCGGCGTGAAGTAGCCCGCGGCCATCTTCGCGTCCATTTCCACGCGGGCATCGGCGGGGATCAGGTCGTCGGGGATGTTGACCCGCACGCCGACCTCGATGCCGGAGTTGGTGATGGCGTCGTATTTCATGTTGCTCATCGACACCAGGCGGTGGATCTTGCGGATGCCGAGCCAGTGGAAGACATCGGGCATCAGCTCCTGGAAACGCATGTCCTGCACGCCGGCCACACACTCGGTGCGCGCGAAATACTGGTCGGCCGTGTCGCCGCCCACCTGGCGCTTGCGCGCGTTGTAGACCAGGAACTTGGTGACTTCACCGAGGGCGCGCCCCTCCTTCCTGTTGTAGACGACCATGCCGACCCCGCCCTCCTGCGCCGTCACGGCGCACACCTCGACCCCATGCGCGAGATACGGCCGGCAGGTGCAGATGT
>JAQGMQ010000417.1 GCA_028292305.1 Rhodoferax sp. | reverse complement strand
ATTCGACGAAGAACTGCGTGCGCGCCTTGACGTTCTGCTGGTAGAGCGTGTGCAGCATCGCGTGGCCGGTGCGGTCGGCGGCGGCGCAGGCGCGCTGCACCGGCTTCTCGCCGTAGTTGGCGGTGTGGCCGCCGAACGGACGCTGGTAGATCGTGCCGTCGGGGTTGCGGTCGAACGGCATGCCGAAGTGTTCGAGCTCGTACACCACCTTGGGTGCTTCGCGGCACATGAACTCGATGGCATCCTGGTCGCCGAGCCAGTCGGAGCCCTTGATGGTGTCGTAGAAGTGGTAGTGCCAGTTGTCCTCGGACATGTTGCCGAGCGAGGCGCTCACGCCGCCCTGGGCCGCAACGGTGTGCGAGCGGGTCGGGAACACTTTGGACAACGAGGCGACGTTCAGGCCGGCGCGCGAGAGTTCGAGTGCGGCACGCATGCCGGAGCCGCCGGCGCCGATGATGACGACGTCGAACTTGCGCTTGGTGATGTTGGCTTTTGAATAGCTCACGGTCAAACTTTCCAGAGGACTTGGATGGCCCAGCCGGCGCAGCCGACCAGCCAGACGATGGTGAAGATCTGCAGCGAGAGTCGGAGCCAGATGATGGAGGTGACGTAGTCCATCCAGATGTCGCGCATGCCCACCCACACGTGGTACAGCAGGGCCAGGATGACGGTGAAGGTCAGCACCTTCATCCATTGGGCGGCGAAGATGCCGGCCCACAGGTCATAACCGATCGGGCCTTTCTTGACCAACAGCTGCACCAGCACCAGCACGGTGAAGATGGCCATGAGGCCGGCGGTGACGCGTTGGGCAAGCCAGTCGCGCAGACCGTAGTGCGCGCCGACGACGAGGCGCTTGGAGCCGTAATTGACAGACATTTTTCTAGTGCTCCTGGCTTAGTACAGACCGAACAGTTTGGCGCCCAGCACCACCGTCAGGCCGATGCTCAGGGCCAGCGTGACGAGGGCCGAGGAACGGCCGAATTCCTTGCTCACGGCGTGGTTCACGTCCATCCACAAGTGGCGCAGGCCGGCGATGAAGTGGTGCAGGTAGGCCCAGATCAGGGCCAGCGCGACGAGCTTGATGAACCAGCCCGGCATGAAACCGGCGCCGACGTTGAACACCGACTTGAACTTCGCAAACGAGAATTCGCTGGACAACGAGGTGTCGAACATCCAGATGATGAAAGGCATCAGCAGGAACATGATGAAGCCGCTGATGCGGTGCAGGATCGACACCCAGCCGGCGGGTGGCAGGCGGTAGGAAGGCAGATCCGGACGTGCGTTGATGTTTCTGAATTCGGGACGTTTGGGCCGCTGTGATGAGGCGAGGTCTGTCATGGATGCGCTTTCGTGGATTTAACTGCTTTGTAATTCGTCATTGCAAACAACTCAAAATTCTATTGCAACGCAGCATCGTGTGAGAAAAGTCAGCCGCAAATCCTTCAACCAGCTTCAGTTCAGCTCGTTGCGGTAGTGGTGCGTGGCCGTGCTGTAGAGGCCGCGGCGCAATTCCATGGCCACGTCGTTGTAGGTGTAGGCGATGCGCTCCACGCTGAGCAGCGGCGTGGCGGGTGGCAGCTCGAGCAGCTTGGCCTGCTCGGCGTCCGGCATGACGGCGCGGATCTTTTCTTCGGCGCGCACCATGCGGATGCCGAACTCGGCTTCGAACATCGCGTACATCGGGCCGCGGTCGTCGGACAGCCGCTCGGCCGTGAGGCCCTTGAACGGCACGCCGGGCAGCCACAGGTCTTCGAGGATCGTGGGCACGAAGCCGCCATTGGCCGCGAAGGACAACACGCGGCGCACCTGCAGCACGGCGTCGCCGGTGCGCAAACCCAGCAGGCGGGCCACGTCGGCATTGGCGCGCAGGCGCTTGCAATCGATGATGTGGCGCTGCGCCGGGCCTTCGGTGTCGGTGCTGCCCTGGTCGGGCATCAGTTTCAGGAACCGGTAACGCACATGTTGCTCGGCATGTGTGGCCACGAACGTGCCCTTGCCCTGCCTGCGGATGAGCAGGTTGTCGGCGGCGAGTTCGTCGATGGCCTTGCGCACCGTGCCCTGGCTCACGCGGTAACGCGCGGCCAGGTCCATCTCGCTCGGGATGGCTTCGCCAGGCTTCCATTCGCCGGCTTCCAGGCTTTGCAGGATCAGGCCCTTGATCTGCTGGTAGAGCGGGCTGAAGGCCGGCGTGCCGGCGCCCTGGCCGGTCGACGCCGGGTCGGCTGAAGCAGGAAAGACGTGGGCCATGGGGAAGCTGTGGGGGAGGCTGATTTGGAAAGCGCGAATCGATGTGCGGTCGGCGCGTGCCTCCGCAGAATCTTTACTTGAATCGCCCGGAATCATATCTTATATAAGACATAAGACAAATTGACGCAGGTCATTTTTCGGGGGTAAACTCCTAGGCTGTCTGCATAGCGCGGCATCGCCCCATTGCGGCGCGGCGTCAAGGCCTTTCTACTCAACACTTCTGGAGCTTTTCCCCATGAGCAAAAAACCCGTTCGCGTTGCCGTTACCGGCGCCGCTGGTCAAATCGGCTACGCCCTGCTGTTTCGCATCGCCTCCGGCGAAATGCTCGGCAAAGACCAGCCGGTGATCCTGCAACTGCTCGAAGTGCCGGTCGAAGGCCCGCAAAAAGCGCTCAAGGGCGTGATGATGGAACTCGACGACTGCGCCTTCCCGCTGCTGGTCGGCATGGAAGCCCACAGCGACCCGATGACCGCCTTCAAGGACGTGGACTACGCACTGCTGGTCGGTTCGCGCCCACGTGGCCCGGGCATGGAACGCGCCGAGCTGCTGGCCGTCAACGGCGCCATCTTCACCGCGCAGGGCAAGGCACTGAACGCCGTGGCCAGCCGCAACGTCAAGGTCCTGGTGGTCGGCAATCCGGCCAACACCAACGCCTACATCGCCATGAAGA
>JAQGMQ010000409.1 GCA_028292305.1 Rhodoferax sp. | reverse complement strand
GTCAATTCCACGGTGCGCCCGGTGCTCGATTTCATGCAGACCATGACGGCCTTCGTCTACCTGATTCCGGCGGAGATGTTGTTTGGCCTGGGCCGCGTGCCCGGCACCATCGCCACCGTCATCTTCGCGATGCCGCCGGTGGTGCGCCTCACCAGCCTGGGCATCCGCCAGGTCAGCTCCGAACAGGTGGAAGCGGGCAACGCCTTCGGCTGCACCTCGCTGCAATTGCTGTTCAAGGTGCAGCTGCCGATCGCCATACCGACCATCATGGCCGGCGTGAACCAGACCATCATGATGGCGCTGTCGATGGTGATCATCGCCTCCATGGTGGGCGCCGGCGGCCTGGGCAACGACGTGCTGGCCAGCATCCAGCGGCTGGATATCGGCCTCGGGTTCGAGAGCGGTCTGGCGGTGGTGTTGCTGGCGATCATCCTCGACCGGCTCACCGAGAGTTTCGGCGTACAGAAGCGGCGCGAAAGCTAAGCCCCATACTGCTTTCTTTTTGGCTTGCCTGGCTGGCCCCACCAGCCCAAACGAGGAGCGCCCCGTGCCAACGACCCTTACCGCGATTGCTTCCAGCGCCGCCATCCCCCCAGGTGCCGGCCCTGGCCTCAAGCCTGGCCTTGATCCTGTGTGTGCGGCGATGCAGCCGGCCGAGCCCACCCACGTCGGCTTCATCCTGCTGCCCGACTATTCCATGATCGCCTTTGCCAACGCCGTGGAAACGCTGCGCATGGCCAACTACATCAGCCGGCGCACGCTGTACCGCTGGACCGTGGCCAGCCCCGGCGCCGACGCCGCCGTGGCCAGCAACGGCCTGTCGATGGACACCAGCGGCGACGCCGCCAGCCTGGCCGGCTGCGACCTGGTCTTCGTCTGCGGTGGCGTCAACATCCGCAGCCACACCGGCGAACCGGTGCGCCGCATGCTGCGCCAGTGCGCGGCCACCGGCGTGCCCATGGGCGGGCTGTGCACCGGCGCGTTCGCACTGGCCAGCGCCGGCCTGCTCGACGGCTACCGCTGCGCCATCCACTGGGAAAACCTGGCCGCCATCAGCGAAGAATTTCCCAAGGTGCGTTTCTCGAGCGAGGTGTTCATCCTCGACCGCGACCGCATGACCTGTTCCGGCGGCACGGCGCCGCTGCACCTGATGCTGCACCTGGTGCGCGCCAGCCACGGGCCCAAGCTGGTGATGGACATCTCGGAGCAGTTCCTGGTGGAGCGGCTGCGCGCCAGCAGCGACCGCCAGCGCATCCCGCAGCCCGAATGCATCGGCCCGGGTTACCAGCACCTCACCGAAGCCGCCGAGATCATGGCGGCCAACATCGAAGAGCCCCTGCCACTGAACGAACTCGCCAGCGCCGTGGGCCTGTCGCTGCGCCAGCTCGAACGCCTGTTCCACCGCTACTTCAAGCTCAACCCGGCGCAGTACTACATGAACCTGCGCCTGCGCCGCGCCCAGGAGCTGTTGACACACAGCAGCCTGCTGATCATGGAGGTCACGGTGGCCTGCGGCTTCCAGTCGTCGTCGCATTTCTGCAAGGCCTACCGCGGCCTGTTCGGCCATTCGCCCAGCGAGGAACGCCGGCTGCACACGGCCAATAGCCCGCCGCACCCAGCCCAACTCAAACCGATCAAACCGATCAAGCCGAGCACCTCGATCCGCCCGCCACGTGCTCCGCGTGGTCTGGTATTGCCCACCAAGGAGCGCCGCCAGGCCGCAGCCGCCTTGTTCGGTCACGGCCCCGGGCTGGAGCGCCGCAGCGGCATGGCACAGGGCGTGGCCGCCTGAACGGCAAGCGCGGCCCTCCCGGGGCTGTGCCGTCGTGCCCTGCGGGACGGCTGTCCGGGAGCCCAGTGGGGCCAGCGCCCCGCCGCCTCAGAAGACCTTGTTCAACGACAACACGAACGTGCCGCGCGCCGGGTTCGACACGTCGTAGTTGCCCGAAGCATTGGGCACCCCCGTGCCGTACTGGTCGTAGATGCTGGTCGCGCCCTTGGCCTTGGTGTAGGCGCCGGCCAGTGTCCAGCCGCCGTCGAAGCTCTTGCTCACGCCGACCTTGTAGTCCTTCCAGTTCCAGACACTGTTGTCGGCCGCACCCTTGCTGGCCACGCGGCCGATGCCGTAATGCAGGTTCAGCGTGTAGCCACCACCGAGATCGGGGTTCGCGCCGATGTCCCAGTAGCCCGTGCCACGCGCGTCGGTGATGCCGAAGAAATCCTTGGTCACAGTGCGGTTGTACTTGGCGTACAGCATCTTGTAGGTGAGCCCAAACGACAGCTCGCCGTAGTCGAACTTGGTACCCGTGGCCGAGATCACGGCGCCCGGGTACTTGTAGTAGAGGGCCATGACCGAATAACCCACGTCGCCCGCCGCGCCGGTGTAGCCGCCGTACAGGTCCCATTCCTCGTGGCCACTTTCGATGTAGCGCTTGTCGATGGTCGACAGCCAGGTGCCCGCCGAGAACCCGCTCGGATCGGCGTAGTCGACGCCGCCTTGCAGCGCCGGCCGGCCCCAGCTCTGCCGAAAGCCGCGCGAGATGTATTGCGAGGCCACGGTGACGTTGGCGCTCCAAGGCGAAACGGCGGGCGCTGCAGCAGCATCTGGCGCCGCCGCCGGCGCCGCAGCGGGAGCAGCCGGGGCCGCGGTCTGCGCCTGAGCCATGCCGGCCCACAGTCCGAAGACGACGCAGGGAAGCATGGCACGGGAAGTTATCAAAATGGTTTTCATGGCAATGGGTCGATCAAAAAAATGTGGCAATCAGGAAACGTCAACGGGCGAAGACATCGCGACCCGCACTAAGGAAAGAGCCGACGCGCAGTGCCGCGCCGGCCCGGCTCGGTGCGCAATGGCTGCCCGTTCTTCTCATCGAAAAGCGGATCAGAAGGTGTGGCGGATGCCCGTGCCCACGTAACGCACGCGACCGATGTCGCTGGCGTTGGCGGTGTAGCCGGCCAGCGCGCCGCTCGTGATCTGCGAGACCAGCGTGTCATAGGCCTTGGTGCTCTGTGCGCCGAGGTAGACCGTGGTGCGTTTGCTCAGCGCGTACGTCGCCTGCACACCCACGCCCGATGATTTGCCCAGCGTGTCGCCCTTGGACTGCGCATAACCCGCGCTGAACGTGGCCGCGCCCACCGGCACCGCCACGCTCAGGCTCCATTCCTTCTGCGCGTCGAACGATGCGGCACCAGGTGCGGCCAGGCCCACCACCGCGGGCGCCGCCACATCGTTGTATTTGGCGCGGTTGAAGCCCACACCCACACGGGCCACGCCGAAGTCGTACATCGCGTTGACCAGCATGTTCTCGAGCCGCGGCTTCAGCGCCGCCGTGCGGGCGATGCCTTCCGACTGGTAGCCGCCGGAGACCAGCAGCGGACCGTTCACGTACTTGAGGCTGGCCGAGAAAGAGTTGCTGGCGCTGACGCTTTGCGCGGTGCCGGTGGCGGCTTTCTTGTCCTCGCCGAACGCATACAGCACCGCGCCCGACACACCGGCAAACACCGGGCTGTCGTAACGGATGCTGTTGTTGAAACGGGTGTTGTAGCCGATCCAGCTGCTGTTGCGGTTCAGGAACGACGCGGCGCTGGACGGCGTGTTCAGGCTCGCAGCGGTGCTGGCGGGGTTGCCGTTGTTGGTGTTGCTCGGATCGAAGATCGACTGTTCCATCATCGCGTGGTCGGCCGACACGTCGTCGTACGGGCTGGTGTTGCGCCCCAGCGTGACCGCACCGAAGCCGCCCGACAAG
>JAQGMQ010000852.1 GCA_028292305.1 Rhodoferax sp. | reverse complement strand
TGCAGGGGAAGCCGGACGCACAACCGGCATGTTGAGACACTAACCTTCTTCGGTGGGCAGCCCGTCGGTGCAGGTTGACGACGGCTGTAGGCGCTCAGCCCTAGCAACCTCTTTGCCGTTCTCGCGGAGAATCGCGGCAAGCCCCAGCCCTGCGCCTCAATGACCACGACCTCGATGAACAACCCCCGCTCGCCACCGTTCCATGCCGACTGGCTGGTGCCCGACTGGCCCGCGCCGACACACGTCCGCGCCGTGTTCAGCACCCGGGATGGCGGTGTCTCGGCGGCGCCGTTCGACACCTTGAACCTCGGCGACCACGTGAACGACGCCCCCGACGCGGTGCGCGCCAATCGCGCGGTTTTGCGCGAGGCCATCGGCGCCACACCGGTGTTTCTGCAGCAGGTGCATGGTCAACAGGTGGCGACCTTGGACCGCGCGCGAACGGACGAAGCGACCACGGCAGCCGACGCCTGCGTCACCACCGAGCCTGGCCTGGCCTGCACGATCATGGTGGCCGACTGCCTGCCCGTGCTGTTCACCGACCGGCAAGGCGTGGCGGTGGCCGCCGCCCATGCCGGCTGGCGCGGCCTGGCGGGCGCGAGCGGCAGCGGTGTGCTGGAGGCGGCCGTACGCGCGGTGAACGCGGCGGCATCCAGCGATGTACCGACATTGCTGGCCTGGCTCGGCCCCTGCATCGGCCCCAAGGCCTTCGAGGTGGGCGACGAAGTCCGTGAAGCGTTCGTGGCGCAGCAGGCCGAAGCTTCGGCCTGGTTCAGCCCGTGTGCGCCGGGCAAATGGCTGGCCGATCTGCCCGGCCTGGCACGTCTGCGGCTACGTACGCTCGGCTTTCTGGACGCACAGGTCTACGGCAACGACAGCAGTTGCGCCTGGTGCACGGTCAATAATCCGTCAAGGTTCTTTTCGTACCGGCGCGAGCGTGTCACCGGCCGCATGGCCGCCTGCATCTGGAAGCTCTGACATCTCGGGCCGAACGCCTTGCCCGTCAGCCTGTTCTGCCACCGCCGCCGCGCGCTCGGCGGCTTCACGGGCCTTGATATGGCGACGCCGCGATGGACTTCCCATCAGGTAAACCACCAGTGTCACGGGTACCGCTCCATAGAGTACAAAGGTGATCACGGCGCCGAGCAGGGTGCCGGTGGTGTTGGTAGCCTCGGCCACCGCCATCATCAGCGCCACATAGATCCAAGCGATTACAACTAGGTACATAAATAGCACTGCCTGTGTTTACTCTGTTTAGGGACTCGACGAAAATCTCGGGTTTCCCCTAATAACTAGACTTTTTCGTGAGGAGACCGAATGAATTCTGAGCCAGACTGGGCCGCCGCGGCCCGTCAATTCCAGCAGACGATGAACACGTCGTTGACCGAAGGCTGGAGCAAGTCGTTGGCCCAGGCCTCGCAAGCATTCCAGTCGGCCGGCACGGCGTCCGTCGCCGAAAACGCCACCCTGGCTTCGCTGCCCAAGATCACATTCTCGCCGGCCCGGCTGCAAGAGTTGCAGCAGCAATACATCGAGGAGTCGGCCAAGCTCTGGAACGTCGGCATGGACGCCACCTTGATCGGCAAGGACCGCCGCTTTGCCGATGAAGCCTGGGGCAGCAATCCCTTCGCCGCATTTTCCGCCGCCGCGTATCTGCTGAACGCGCGCACGCTGATGGGCCTGGCCGACGCGGTGGAGGCCGACGAGAAAACCAGGGCCCGCATCCGCTTCGCCATCGAACAGACCACAGCCGCCTCGGCACCGAGCAACTTCCTCGCGTTCAACGCACAGGCGCAAAAACGCGCGCTCGAATCGCAGGGCGAAAGCATTGCCAAGGGCCTGAAGAACCTGGTGCACGACATCCAGCAGGGCCACATGTCGATGACCGACGAAAGCCTGTTCGAAGTCGGCAAGAATGTGGCCACCACCGAGGGCGCCGTGGTGTTTGAAAACGAGCTGTTCCAGCTCATCGAATACAAGCCCGTCAAAGCCGAAGGCAGCAAGGCCGCGGCCAAGGTGTACGAGCGGCCGCTGCTGTTCGTGCCGCCCTGCATCAACAAGTTCTACATCCTCGACCTGCAACCCGAAAATTCGCTGATCCGTTATGCCGTGGAGCAGGGCAACCGCACCTTCGTGGTCAGTTGGCGCAACCCCGACAAGTCGATGGGCGACAAGACCTGGGACAACTACATCGAGGATGCCGCCATCAAGGCGATCCAGGTCACGCGCGAAATCAGCGGCGCTGACACCATCAACACGCTGGGCTTCTGCGTGGGCGGCACCATCCTCACCACCGCGCTGGCGGTGCTGGCGGCGCGTGGCGACAAACCCGCCGAAAGCGTGACGCTGCTCACCACGCTGCTCGACTTCAGCGACACCGGCATCCTGGACCTGTTCATCGACGAAGGCATGGTGGCCTACCGCGAAATGCAGATGGGCAAAGGCGGCTTGCTGCCCGGCGGCGAACTGGCGTCCACCTTCAGCTTCCTGCGGCCCAACGACCTGGTCTGGAACTACGT
>JAQGMQ010000299.1 GCA_028292305.1 Rhodoferax sp. | reverse complement strand
TCTGAAGATCGCGCCGACGCAGGTCGCCGTCGAAGGTCGCGCCCAGGCCGTATATCACGGTCGGGTCGGTCTGCAGCGGCATGCCGATGCGCAGACTGTTGTTGAACACGCCCGAGATCAGCGGGCGGTCGGCGCCCTGCCCGGTTTCCTTCTCGATGATGCTGGCCAGCGTCAGGGCTTCTTCGGGGCTTTTCAGTACGGCGCCCGGTTGGCGCTGGGCCCAGGCCGCGTCCAGCTTCTTGTCCATGGCCAGCATGGCGCGCTTGAGCACGTCCAGGTCGCTCGTGCCCTTGGCATAGGTGTAGGTGTCGGGGAAAAACCGGCCCTCGGGCGCCACGCCTGGGCGGCCGAGCGCCTGCATGATGGCCTCGGGCGTCTGCGGCTGCGAATCGGTCTTGAGGCGTTCGGCCTTGGCCAGCGCGTCGCGCACCTGGCGGAAGTTCCAGCCCTCGACGAAGGTCACGGCGCGCAGAGCCTGTTCGCCGCGCACCAGTTTGCCGAGCAGGCTGATGGGCGTCGTGCCAACCTCGATTTCGTAGCTGCCGGCCTTGATCTGGCGCGCGTCACCAGACAGGCGAAACCACAGAAACAGCAATTCGGCGGGCGTCTTCACACCGGCCTGGACCACACCTTCGGCCACGCCGCGCGCCGATGTGCCCGGCGCAATCGTCAGGTCCAGCACCGCGCCGCCGGTGGGCAAAGCGCGGTGCGCCCACCACCAGCCCGCGCCGCCGCACAGGATTCCGAGCAAGACCAACCAACGCAGCAAACGAAGCACAACCCTACCGCCTTATTGAACAACAGCCGAGGATGATAATTGACGGCATGAAACACCTACTCAGCGGCTTCGCCCCGCTCAACCATCTGGGCGTGATTCGCGTCGAAGGTGAAGACGCCGTCAAGTTCCTGCAGGGCCAGCTGACCAACGATTTCGCGCTGCTCGGCGACGCCCATGCCCGCCTGGCCGCGTTCTGTTCGCCCAAAGGCCGCATGCAGGCCAGCTTTATCGGCTTCCGACGCGGCCCGGCCGAGGTGCTCCTGGTCTGCAGCCTCGACCTGCTGGCCACCACCCTCAAACGCCTGTCGATGTTCGTCATGCGGGCCAAGGCCAAGTTGACCGACGCCAGTGCCGATTTCAAACTCTACGGCCTGGTCGGCGACGCCGTGGCCCAGGCCATCGACCCGGCCGCCGCCCCGTGGACCCGGGCCGACCAACCCGGCGCCACCGCCGTCGCGCTCTACCCCGCCAACGGCCAGCCGCGCGCCCTGCTGCTCACGCCAGCCGATGCACCCGCGCCCACCGGCCCGGCGCTGGATACCGACCAATGGCTGTGGCTCGAAGTGCAAAGCGGCGTGGCCACCGTCTCGCAACCGATCTTCGAAGCCCTCGTGCCGCAGATGCTGAACTACGAATCCGTGGGTGGCGTGAACTTCAAGAAAGGCTGCTACCCCGGCCAGGAAATCGTCGCCCGCAGCCAGTTCCGCGGCACCCTGAAGCGCCGCGCCTACGTGGCCCATGCGGATGCAGCGGTGCAGGCCGGGCAGGAGGTCTTCGCCGACACCGATCCCGAACAGCCCTGCGGCGTGGTGGTGCAGAGCGCCCCGGCGCCGGGCGGCGGCTTCGACGCGATCGTGTCCATGCAGATCGCCGCGGCCGGGGCCAGGCTGACGGCCGGTGCGGGCGGGACGGCGTTGACGCTGCAGCCGCTGCCTTATGCGCTGCTGGAGGATATTTAAATCGTAAGCCGGTAGGTCTTGGCCGGCCGCTCGCTGCCCGGCGGGGGAAGCCAGGGTGACGCAGTATCGGAGCGCCGGAACATCAACGACCACCCTAACCCTCTCCCGCACGCGGGAGAGGGCGTAAAACCGGGGTAGCAAGCGCAGCGACGCGTCCGGTATCCTGACCCCGGACCCTCCCCACCCCCCTCTAAATGCGCCGAGGAGCGGAACGTTTGGCGGATCAGGGCTGGCGTTGTTTGAGCCGCAGGCGAGTTTAGCCAGACCCCGCCAAACGTGAGCACCACAGGTTTCCCGAAGCGACAGCGCAGGGACGCAGTTAGTGGGGGCGATTTCTTTTGGTGACTTTTCTTGTTCGCACAAGAAAAGTTACTCGCCCGCCGGTGCGACTACCGGCCAGCAGCGTCAACCAACGTTGACAAATCAACCAGACTTAACCGCGGTCAACCACCGAAACGCCGTACCCCAGTCAGAACCGCATCCCGCAGGCGAAAAGCAAGTCACCGCTTACGCTTCCTTCAACACCTTGAACATCTCGATATGCGGAATACCCGCTTCCTCATACACCTCACCCCGCACCACAAACCCACACCGCAGATAAAAGCCCTCCGCACTAGTCTGCGCATGCAGCAGCACCTCATGATCACCCCGTGCAGCCGAGGCAGCCACCAACGCCTCCAGCACCGCCCGCCCCACCCGCGTCCCACGCAACGCCTTCTTCACCGCCATCCGGCCGATGCGCCCCACACCAGGCGCGTGCCGCAACAGCCTCCCGGTTGCCAACGCCTGCCCGATCCGGTTTGAGACCACCGCGTGAATCGCCGTGTTGTCCGCCGCATCCCATTCCAGCTCCTTCGGAATCCCCTGCTCGTGCACGAACACCTCGGTGCGCACGCTGCCAGCCGCCGTGCCCAGTTCGCTCCACCCGCCCACCTGCAGCGTGAACAGCGCCTCGCCCGCGGCATAGCCCGCATGTACTTCGCGCAGTGCATCGGGAATCGGCTTGGACTTCTGCGTGGCCGGGTCGGCGAAGACGTAGATGAGCTCGCCGCTGACCAAGGTCGCGTCACCGCGCTTCACCGCGCCCGTCATCACCATCGAACTGGTGCCGGTGCGCGTGTGCTGCAGCGCGATGTCGAGCAGGTCGTCGGCCAGCGCCGAGGCGTGGTATTCGAGCGTGGCCTTCTTCAGGTAGAACTCGCCGCCGAGCTGCCGCATGGTGTCGTCATAAGGCAGCGCCAGCGCGCGCCAGTATTCGGTGATGGCGATGTCGAAATACGCCAGGTAGTGGGCGTTGAAGACGATGCGCTGCATGTCGACTTCGGACCAGCGGACGCGCAGGCGGTGGGTAAAAACGGTGGGTTGGGTCATCGGCTGGAGACTAGTGGGTGGAGAGTTCGGGCAGGTCGAAAGCCCGGCGCAACGCGCGGGCCGCATCGCGGTGGGCCTGGCGCGCTTCGGGCAGGGCGCGGCCCATCTTGATGAATTCATGGGTCACGCCGCGGTAGATCTCCAGGTCGACGGGCACGCCCGCCAGCCGCAGGCGGTCGGCGTAGTCCAGGCCTTCGTCGAACAGCGGATCGTATTCGGCCAGGCCCATCCACACCGGCGCCACACCGTCCACGTCGGGTGCAAGCAGGGGGGCAAAGCGCCAGTCCTCGCGGTCGGCGGGCGAGCGCAGGTAGAGGTTGAAGAAGTAGTCGATGTGTGAACGCTTCAGCACCAGGCCTTCGGCGAACGCGGCATGCGAAGGCGTGTCCTGGTGGGCCGACAGCCCGGGGTAGAACAGCAGCTGCAGTGCAATCGGAATGCCGGCCGAATCCGCACCGGCCCTGGCCTGCAGCGCCGACGCCGCGGCCAGTGTGCCACCTGCGCTGTCGCCGCCTACGGCCAGTCGGCCCGGCAAGGCGCCGAGTTGCGCCGCGTTGCCGGCCAGCCAGGCCAGCGCGTCCCAGGCATCGTTGGCCGCTGTTGGAAACTGATGTTCCGGTGCCAGCCGGTAATCGAGCGACACCACCATGCAACCACTCAGACGGCTCAGTTCGCGGCACAAGATGTCATGCGTCTCGATGCTGCCGATGGTGAAGCCGCCGCCATGGAAATACAGCAGCAGCGGCAACACGTCGTGCGACGGCGCGTACAGCCGGGCCGGCAGGGCGAAGCCGTCACGTGCCGGGATCTTCAAGTCTTCCACGCGGTCGAGCAGAGGCTTGGGTATTTCGAGCACGCCCGCGCCGGCGGCATAGGCTGCGCGCGCCTCCGCGCCGCTCAGGGTGTGCATGGCCGGCCGGCCGGCTTTGGCCATGCGTTCGATCACGGAACGCATGGCGGGCGTGAGTTGGTGGACGTGGGGTGCAGTGGGCGGTCCACTCGGGTTGGGGAGCATGGCGGCGCGGCGGCGGTATGGTTAATGTCGGGCATCGTACAACGA
>JAQGMQ010000290.1 GCA_028292305.1 Rhodoferax sp. | reverse complement strand
GTGAAGCCGCGCTGGCGATCAGCGGCACCTGCAGGCGCGCGGCGCTGCGGCTGACCAGGATCCAGTCGGTGCGGCGCAGGTCGCTGTGCTCGGCCTCGTCGTGCACGAAGGCGATGTGCAGGCCTTGTGCCAACGCGATCTTTTCGACCACCGGGGCCATCGCCAGGAAGCGGTTGGTCACGTGGAAGGCGACGATGCCCTCGGGCTGGGTGTGCCGCAGGTAGACCTGCATGGCCTCCGCGGTGATCAGGTGGATCGGCACCGAGTCGCCCGAGAACGCGTCGACCGCCAGGACGTCGAAGCGCTGCGGCTCTTCGCGTTCCAGTGCCAGGCGCGCGTCGCCGAGCACCCGTTCGATGCGGGCCGGGCTGTCTTTCAGGAAGCTGAATTCGGCGTCGGCGAAGTCGAACACCTGGGGGTTGATCTCGTACACGCGGTAGACGTCGCCGGCGCGGCCGTAAGTGGCCAGCGTGCCCGCGCCCAGGCCGATCAGGCCCACCCGGCGTGGCGCCTCGGGCGCGGTGGCCAGCGCCCGGCCAACGCCCGAAGTGGCACCGTAGTAGGCGGTGGGTTCACGGCGCCGGTCGGCCGACAAATACTGCTCGCCATGCTTCACCGAGCCGTGGAACAGGCGGCGCGCGTTCTGCTCGGGGTGTTCCTTGTCCAGGCTGTCCATCGCGTTCAGCGTGCCGTAGAAGTTGCGTGCCATGCGGCGCGTGCCTTCGTGTTCGTCGTTCACCTGTTGCCACAAAAAATAGCCGCAGGCCAGCGCCACCAGCAAGCTGGCGATGGCGCGCACGCGTTGTCTGCGGAAGATGACAAAACCGAGCACCGCCACCAGCACGAAGCCGATGCCGAGTTCGTAATACGCGTTGAGCACATGCGGGGCGGCCAGGCCGACGGTCACGCCGCCGATCGCGCCGCCGAGCGACAGCATCAGGTAGAAGCGCGTGAGGTAACGCGGTGCGGGCCGCATCGAGGCCATCTCGCCATGCAGGAACATGCACAGCACGAACAGGCCCACCACGTACAGCGGCACGCCGGTCTTGATGTCGTAGCCGATGCTGTCCTGCAGGCCGTAGGCGCACAGCACCAGCACCAGGCCGGTGGCGGGCAGCATCAGGCCGCGGCGGTACCAGCGGTCGCTCTCGAAGGTGAGCACGAACGAGAACAGGTACACCGACAACGGCAGCACCCACAGGAAGGGGATCGAAGCCACGTTCTGCGTGATGTGGTTGGTGATGGCCAGCAGCAGCCACGAGCCGAGCGCGGGCAGCGCCAGCCAGACGCCGTAGGTCTGCCAGCTAGGCGCCGTGTCGGCAGCCGGGTTGGCCGCATCCGGCGCGGCATGGGTCACCGGCGCCAGCCGCGACGCGTACACGCTGGCGGTGATGCACATGCACACGAAGGCCGCATAGGCCCACGACCAGCCCGAGGCCTGCTGGCGCAGCGCCGAATACGGTTCGATCAGCACCGGATAGGCCAGCAGCGATACCAGCGAGGCCAGGTTCGACAGCGAGAAATAGCGGTACACCTGCGCGCCCCAGGGCGTGCGCGCCAGCCACGACTGCACCAGCGGCCCGGTGGTGGACAGAAGGAAGTAGGGCAGGCCGATGGTGGCGATCAACAGGCCCAGAATCCACAGCGATGGATCCTCGGCGCCGGTGGGCTTCCAGCGCGCGGCGGTGACGATGGGCAGGAAGGCCAGGCTGGCCACGAGCAGCACGCTGTGGATGATGGCCTGCGCGCGCGGCGGGCGTTTGGTGAGCCAGTCGGAATAGGCGTAGCCGGCCAGCAGCACCACCTGGAAGAACACCATGCACACCGACCACACGGCGGCCGAACCACCGAACCACGGCAGGATCTGTTTGGCGATCAGTGGCTGGACGAGAAACAGCAGGAAGGCGCTGCTGAAAATGGTGCCCGCGAACAGGGTCTTCAAAAGCGCTGGGGGCATGGGTGTGGCGTGCGGGCTGTGGGAGTGCGCGCAGCATACCTTGCCGCGGCAGCATTTCCGGTGTGCCTGCCCTGTCGCCGGTACCCCGTGTTCGCGCTACTTGCCGATCATGCGCGGCAGCACGTTTTCATGGGCGCTGCGCCGGTGCCACAGCGCCATGAAGATGTGGCCGGCGACGCAGGCCAGCAAGACCCAGCCGATCTCGCCGTGCAGCAGGTTGCCCAGCGCGATGGCCCAGTCGATCTTGTCGTCGGGCCGGGCGCGCATCAGCGGGATGCCGAACGGCGCGAAGGCACGCCCTTGCGCGTACTGGCGCAGCAGGCCGAGGAAGGGCACGGCCACCATCATCGCGTACAGCGCCAGGTGGCCGAAGTGCGCGGCGCGGCTGATGTGCGGCGGCCGCTGGTTCGCATGCAGCAAAGCCCACGCCGCGCGCAGCACCACCAGCAGCATTAGAAGCGCGCCGAATGGCTTGTGCCATGGCCATAACTGCTCGTCGATCGCGCCGTCCTTGGCGAAGTAGTGCGCCACCGCAGCCGAGAACACGACGGCGAAGCCCAGGGCCATCGTCCAGTGGAAGACGCGGCTCACCGTGCCGTAACGCCGGGCCGAATCGGCGTAAGGCCACGAGGTCGGCAAGGCTTGCGCTGCAGTCGGTGTGGATGTGGATGGGGGGCTGGTGCGCATGGGGCTTCCTGTGGTGCGTGGCGATCCCCTTAAGGATTACTGCAGTGCAACAAAAGTTCAGCCGATGTGCGCGGCCTTGTGTATATCCTTGTGTGTGTACCGGCTTGAAATTCAGGTCGGCGGGGCGGCGCTGGCCCGCATCCACACCAGCAGCAGGTTGTTGGCCGGCATGGCGTGGCGCGCGGCCAGGCGCAGGCCGGCGGCTGCGGCCGTCTGTTCGACGTCCTCGCGGTAGCGAATGCCCCACGCCGGGTCGCGCGCCCGCAGGCTGTGGTCGAAAGCCAGGTTGCCTTCGGAGGTCGGCACGCCGTGTTCCAGATACGGCCCGTAGGTCACCAGCACGCCGCCCGGCGCCAGATGCTGCGCGCTGCCCTGCATCAGCGCGGCACAGCAGTGCCAGGGCGCGATGTGCAGCATGTTGGCGCAGTAGACCAGGTCGAACTGCGCGCCTTCGAGCGGCCATGTGGGCGCGGTCACATCGATGACCACGGGCCGTCGCACATTGGCCAGGCCGTGATGCGCTACGCGGGTTTCAATGTCGGTGAAGGCGTTTGGCGTGGCGTCGCTCGGCTGCCAGATCCACTCTGGCAGGGCCGCAGCGAACCAGGCCACGTGCTGGCCTGTGCCCGAGGCGATCTCCAACCCAGCGCCGTGCTCGGGGACGATTTGGCGCAGGACGTCGAGGATAGGCTGCTTGTTGCGGTCGGCGGCGGTGCTGAGGGCGAGGGAGGGCATGGAGGTGGGCAGTTGAAGTGGGGCACGCGAGCGGTGACCAGTTTAGTGCGCGCTGCCGGCCGCGCTCCGGAACCTGTTCGACCGCAGCCATTCCAACCGGCCACACACCCGTTACTTTCAAGCAAGGACGCCACCATGCCCCATGCCGAGTCGTTCAACCGCCGCCGTGCGCTGGCCTGGGCCGGTGCCGCCGTGTTGGCCACCGAGCTGCCCACGGCCCAGGCCCAGACTCGCAAACGCCCCATGCCCGCGCAGACCGAAGGCCCGTTCTATCCCGTGCGCGAGCCGCGCGACGCCGATTTCGATCTGCTGAAGAACGGCGCGCTGGCGTATGCCGCGGGACGGGCGGCGTGGGTCGAAGGCGTGGTCACCGATCTGGACGGCAAACCGCTCAAGGGCGCGCGCATCGAGATCTGGCAATGCGACGCGAGCGGCCACTACGACCATCCGCGCGACGGCGCCCGCTCGGACCCGGCGTTCCAGGGGTTCGGCCGCGTGGTGCTCGATGCGCAGGGCGCGTTTCGTTTCCGCACCATCCAGCCGGTGGCCTACAGCGGTCATACGCCGCACATCCACGCCAAGTTGAAGCTGGGCCAGCGCGAGCTGCTGACCACGCAGCTGTATGTGGCCGGCGACCCGGGCAATCTGCGCGACGGCGTCTACCGGGCGCTGGATCCGCTGGACCAGGCGGCGGTGTCGGCGGCGTTCGAGCCGGGGGCGGATGGGCTCAAGGCGCGGTATGTGCTGGCGGTGGCCGGTTGAGGTCTAGTCCGGCGTCCAAGGGTTGAACAGCTGCACTGGCAGTCCCATGAAGTCTTTTGTATTGCGCGTCACCAGCACAAGGTCATGCGCCAACGCGGTGGCGGCCAGCAGGCTGTCAATGGCCGGTAGTGGGCGGCCGGCGGCCGCTGCGAGGCGGCCCCAGCGATCGGCTACGGCGGCGTTCACGTTCAAGACGCGGCCGGTGAAGAACAGGGGCAGTTCGGTTTCAAGCCAGTCTGTCAACGCTTGGCGACGTGCCTGCTCTGCCACGCCTTCGATGCCCTTCCTGATTTCGCCTAGCGTCAGCACGCTCAGGTACAACGTGACGGGCGGGCGCTTCGCGAACCAATCCACCACGCTCTGGTCGGGTCGCTTGCGCCGCAACTCCGACAGCACGTTTGTGTCGAGCAGGTAGCTCAAAAGCCGGTCTCGCGCGTCGTGCTCTTGTCGCGGTCGAAGTCCACGTCATCCGCATCGAACAGGGGCGAGCGGCGCATGAAATCGACCAGCGAGCCCTGTGCCTGCGAGAGGCGGTCGAACGTGCCGCGCGACACCACCACCGCCACCGACTTGCCGTGTACCGTGATGTCCTGCGGCTGGCTCTGGGCCGACTTGACCAGCTCGGACATGCGCGCCTTGGCTTCCTGCATTTGCCATGTTTGCATCGAGACGTCCTTTGTTCTGACTAAACAGGTCAGATTTTAACGCGGGGCATCGCCATGCACCAGTTCGCCGTTCAGGCCTTCGTCGCCGCCCGCATCCAGCTTGCAAAATCCGTCGACCCGAGCCAGGGCTTGTCGCCAGCCGGCGTGAGCGACCGGTCGTCGATCACCATGCCGAAATACGGCGCCTGGGCGTTGCCGATGACCTGGCGCTTGTCGCCGGTGGCGGCCAGGTAACGCTGCACCAGCGCGGCCATGCCCACCCGCTCGGGGCCGGCGATCTCGCGCGTGCCGTTCACGGGCGGCGCGACAGCCGCGGTCGCCACGGCGGTGGCCACGTCGACCGAGGCGATCGGCTGGAACATGGCGGACGAAACGCGCACCGCGTCGCCGTCTTCGCTGGTCTGCGCGATGGCCCCGAGGAATTCGAAGAACTGCGTGGACTGCACGATGGTGTAGGGGATCTTGCCGGCCTTGATCATGTCTTCCTGTACCTGTTTGGCACGGAAATAGCCGCTCTCCTGCAGGCGAGCCGTGCCCACCACCGACAGCGCCACGTGGTGTTTGACGCCGGCCTCGAGCTCGGCGGCGAGCAGGTTGCGGGCCGAGGCCTCGAAGAAGGCCATCACGGCCTTGTCTTCGAACGACGGTGAGTTGGCCACGTCGACCACCACCTGGGCGCCGGCGAACGCGGCGGCCAGGCCCTCGCCGGTGACGGCGTTGACGCCCGACGACGGCGATGCCGCCAACACGTCATGCCCTAGCGTACGCAGTTGGCTGACGACTTGGCTGCCGATGAGGCCGGTGCCTCCGATGACGACGATCTTCATGGGATCTCCTTTGTGTGGGTGTGGATGAGTTAAGGGTTCGGGCCGTGGGACGGTGGGTCCGTGGGACAGGCCAGGTTTGACCAGAGCCATCGTAGGCGTGAAACAATACGGCGGAAATGACGAAGACCCCTGAAATACTGCCAACTCGGCCGGCCAAGGTGCCACCGATCCGGCCTTTGAAAAAGGCCGCTCGTCCTCGCCCGAAACGCGTGCTCTTCGTCGCCTTTCCCCAGGTCGGCCTGCTCGACCTGACCGGCCCGCAGACCGTGTTCTGGGCGGCCACCAAGGCCATGGCGGCGCGCGGCCTGCCGGGCTACGAGCGCATCAACGCGAGTGTGGAAGGCGGGCTGGTGACCAGCGCCGAAGGCCTGGTGCTGCAGAGCGAGCCGCTGGCCAGCATCCGCCCTGCTTCGGTGGACACCATCGTCGTGCCCGGCTCGCCACACATCGCAGAGGTGCTCGACCATGCGGACCTGCTCGTTGCCTGGCTGCGCAAAGGAGCGCGCGTGGCGCGCCGCACCACCTCGGTCTGCAGCGGCGCCTTTCTGCTGGCCGCCGCCGGTCTGCTGAACCACAAACGCGCGGCCACGCACTGGGCCATGTGCGACATGTTGAGCCAGCGCTTCCCGGCCGTCACCGTGGACCGCGACGCCATCTTCGTGCAGCAGGGCGCCGTGTGGACTTCGGCCGGTGTCACCGCGGGCATCGATCTGGCGCTGGCCCTGGTCGAGGCCGATTGCGGCCACGCCGTGGCCATGGAAGTGGCGCGCGAACTGGTGGTGTTCTTGAAGCGGCCTGGCGGGCAGTCGCAGTTCAGCGCCCTGCTGCAGGCGCAGGCGAAGGACGCGCCCGCTTTCGAGACGCTGAACCTGTGGATCACCCACAACTTGCAGCGTGCCGACCTCACGGTAGAGTTCCTGGCCGAGCGCGCCAGCATGAGCCCGCGCAACTTCGCGCGCGTCTACAAGCAGCAGACCGGCCGCACGCCGGCGAAGGCCGTAGAGGTATTCAGGCTGGAGGCCGCACGGCGCCTGCTGGAGGATTCAACACGCAATGTGAACCAGATCGCCAGGCAGTGCGGGTTCGGCGATGAGGAGCGGATGCGGGTGACATTTCAGCGCCACCTGGGGGTGGCGCCGCGTGACTACCGGAGGCGTTTTCAGTCGTGATTGAGTTCGCGCGCGGGCGCCGCGGGGTCGTGGCCGTCACAGTGCATGCGCGGCGTTGTAGGCTAGGTCGAAGCGGCTTTCCACCGAAAGCCCTGGATGGCTCGCGTCGGTCAATCGCGCCATGCCGCTGTGCAAAAGACCGTCGATTTCCGATCTGTCAGGCGCCTCCATTTTGAGCGGCTTGCCAGGCCCGCATAGGTTATCCAGCGGGCTAGGCATTCAGCGTCGCCTCGTTGCCGATGAGCCATATTTTTGGCTGATCGAGAACACGTGTCACGAAGGCGCTGTCCTGCGCGCGGCGCTTGCTGATGTTGGCGGTGGTGAGGAGTGTGGGATTCGCCACACGCCCCAAGGACGTGGTCGCAGGTTCGAGCGCACTGAACAACTCGGCGTAACCCAGGCTGTCACTGACCACCATGACGTCGATATCGCTTCTCGCCGTATCTTGGCGCTTGGCAACCGAGCCATACACGAAGGCCGCTGCGATCTGTGCAGACAAAGGCGACAACGCGGAACGCAAGATGTCACCCAGGCCAGAC
>JAQGMQ010000286.1 GCA_028292305.1 Rhodoferax sp. | reverse complement strand
CAGCTGCGATGTGCAGGATTTTAGGCGGTCGGCCGGTGTTCTCCGGCCCGAGGGTGCTTTGCGACCTGCAGGAACTGGCGGCGCGGCGCCACCGGTCGATGGCGCAGGGGCGTGCAGCGGCTAAGGCTTGGCCGGCTCCGCCACGAAGCCGATGCGGTTGAGCCCGGCTTTCTGGGCCGCACCGATGACTTCGACCACGCGGCCGTAGGGCACGCCGGCGTCGGCGCGCAGCTGGACTTCGGTGTCGGGGTTTTTCTCGGCCGCCTGGCCGAGTTGCCGCGCCAGTTCGGCCGCATCCACCGGGCGGTCGTTCACGAAGGCCTGGCCATTTTTGTCGAGCACCAGCGTGACGAACAGCGCCGCACCGTCGGCCTTGGCGGCATCGGTCTTGGGCAGGTCGAGCCGCACCGAGCTGGCCAGCAGCGGCGCGGTGATGATGAAGATCACCACCAGCACCAGCATCACGTCGATCAGCGGCGTCATGTTGATGTCGCTCATCGGCGCGGCGCCTTTGGTTCGTTCGAGCCTGCCGAATGCCACGGCTCAGTCGTCCCTGTCGGTTGGCAAGTGGCCGGCCAGCAATTCCCGCAGGTCGCGCGCGAAGCCTTCCAGGTCGGCCTCGATGCGCCCGATCAACCGGCCCAACACGTTGTAGGCCAGCACGGCCGGGATCGCCACCGCCAACCCGGCCGCGGTCATGATCAGCGCCTCGCCCACGGGGCCGGCGATCTTGTCGATGGTGATCTGCCCGGCCTGGGTGATGGCGGTGAGCGCGTGGTAGATGCCCCAGACGGTACCCAGCAGGCCGACGAAGGGCGCCGTGGAGCCGACCGTTGCCAGCAGCACCTGGCCGAACTGGAGCTTGTGCAGCACCGCATGCAGCGCATCGCGCAGCACGCGGGTCAGCTGCTGGGCGCGGTCACCGGCCGCGGCCAGCGTTCCGGCCGAAGTGGTTTGTGTGGCGGCGATCAGCGGCAGCACCAGCGCCGCGCGGTCGAATGCCGCCACGCGCTGGCTGGCATCGGCCACCGAAGGCGCCTGCCAGAAAGCGGCCGTGCTGCGCGCCACATCGGCGCTGGCGCGGCGCAGCAGCCAGCCCTTCCAGAGGATCACGACCCAGCTGGCGACCGACATGGCCAGCAGCAGCACGATCACCAGCCGGCTGACCAGATCGCCTTGTTTGAACAGGTGCAGCAGGGCCATGGATGGCGAGAAGCTACTTCAGGCCCAACACGTCGAACATATCGTAGAGGCCGTGTTTGCGACCGGCCAGGAAACGCGCCGCGCGCAGCGCGCCCTGCGCGTAGGTGGCACGGCTCGACGACTTGTGGCTGATCTCGATGCGTTCGCCGGTGCCGGCGAACAGCACGGTGTGGTCGCCCACGATGTCGCCGCCGCGGATGGTGGCGAAACCGATGCTCGACGGGTCGCGTTCGCCGGTCACGCCTTCGCGGGCGTAGACGGCGCAGTCCTTCAGGTTGCGGCCCAGCGCATCGGCGATGACTTCGCCCATCTTCAGCGCCGTGCCCGAAGGCGCATCGACCTTGTGGCGGTGATGGGCTTCGACGATCTCGATGTCATAACCCCTGGACATGGCCTTGGCGGCCATCTCCAGCAGCTTCAGGGTGACGTTCACACCCACGCTCATGTTCGGGGCCATCATGATGGCGATGTCTTGCGCGGCTTCGGTGATCTCGGCCTTCTGGGCGTCGCTGAAACCGGTGGTGCCGATCACCATGTTGACGCCCAGGCGGCGGCAGGCCCTGAGGTGCGCGATCGTGCCCTCGGGCCGCGTGAAATCGATCAGCACCTGGGCGTTCTTCAGGCCTTCGTCAAGTTCGGCGGCGATGGCGATGCCCGACGCGTGGCCCAGAAAGCCGGTGGCGTCGGTGCCGATGCCCGGGCTGCCGACGGCGTCGAGCGCGCCGGCCAGCCGGCAGTCGTCGGCCGCGCGGATGGCCTCGATCAGCATGTGGCCCATACGGCCGGAGGCGCCGGAGACGGCCAGCGCATGCGGCGCGGAAGCAGAAACGGGAGCAGAAGCGGGAGCAGAGGCGGAAATGGCGGAGACAGCGCCCCGCGGATCCAGTGGGTCAGTCATGGGCAACCGCGCCGGCCTTACTTGGCGGGCGCTTCGAGAGGTGGGTAACTGGCGGCGGCCGGAGGCGGTGGTGCGGCTGGCGTCGCGGCTGCGGACTTGGCCGGTGCTTCGGACTTGGCGAACGATTTCAGGCTGTCTTCGCTGGCTTCGAGTTGGGGCACTTTGCGCACCTTGTGCGCATCGCCCAGCAAAGCAACGAATTCGGCCTCGGTCGGCATCGGGTCGCCTTCGACGCGGTCGAGCACGTTGTCCTTGAAGTAGGCGGTGAGCTGGCGGGCCTGGGGCTCGAGCCCCTGGCGGCGCATGGTAAAGACGTAGTCCCAGCGGTCGGAGTGGAAAACGCTCTGCAGCAGGGGCGTGCCGAGGATGTCTTTCACCTGCTGGCGCGGCATGCCGGGCTTGAGCGCTTCGACCTGCTCTTTGGACACGAAGTTGCCCTGCACGACTTCGACCTTGTACGGCGTGATGGAACTGGCGAACTTGCGCGATGCGTCGTCCACCGTGGAGCAGGCGGCCAGCACGGCGCAGACCCCAAGGATCAGGGCGGATGAACATCCGCGTGGCAAAGGTGCAAACATGGGCATAACCGTAGCGATATGATCGGCCATTGTAGCGGCACCCCCCAGCGTCAAAAACGGCGAACTCCGGGGGTCGGCCGCCGTTCCAAGCACGCCGCAGGCGTAAGAAAGACCAGCCATGGCGAACATCGACGAACTCAAAAGCACCGGCCTGAAGGCCACCCTGCCCCGCCTGAAGATCATGGAGATTTTCCAGAAGGGCGAACTGCGCCACATGACGGCCGAAGACGTGTTCCGCGTGCTGCTGCTGGAACGCTCCGACATCGGCCTGGCCACGGTCTACCGTGTGCTCACCCAATTCGAGCAGGCCGGCATCCTGTCGCGCAGCCATTTCGAATCGGGCAAGGCCGTGTACGAGCTCAACGAAGGCCGTCACCACGACCATTTCGTGTGCACGTCGTGCGGCGCGGTCGAAGAATTCTTTGATGCTGAAATCGAAAAACGGCAACAGATGGTGGCCAAGGCCAAGGGCTGGATCGTGCACGACCACGCGATGGCGCTGTACGGCTTGTGCGTCAACTGCGCGAAGAATTCGAACGCCAACCAAAACGCCAACCTGCGCTGAAACGCCGGGCCGACGGGCGCGCGCCCGGTTGCGCCTCGCCCGCGCCTACTCTTCCATGGCGCGGCGGTGCCGCTCCACGAATTCCTGGTAGGTGTCGATCCCGCGCAGCTGCAGGATGGTGTTGCGCACGGCCGCTTCCACCAGCACGGCGATGTTGCGCCCGGCCACCACCTGGATGATGACCTTGCGCACCGGCACGCCGAGAACATCCTGCGTCAGCGGCTCATACGGCAGGCGCTCGTATTCGCGCTCCATCGTCTCCTTGCGCACCAGGTGCACGATGAGCTTCAGCCGCATCTTGCGGCGCACGGCCGTCTCGCCAAAGATGCCGCGGATGTCGAGCAGGCCGATGCCGCGCACTTCGAGCAGGTTTTGCAGCAGCTCGGGGCAGCGGCCTTCGATGGTCGTCTGGTTGATGCGGAACAGGTCGACGGCGTCGTCGGCCACCAGGCCATTGCCGCGTGAAATCAGCTCCAGCCCCAGCTCGCTTTTGCCCAGGCCGGATTCGCCGGTGATCATCACGCCCAGGCCCAGAATGTCCATGAAGACGCCGTGCATCGAAGTGCGGTCGGCGAAGTGTTTGGCCAGGTAGGCACGCAACACGTCGATCACGAACGCCGCCGACTCCTGCGTGGCGAACATCGGAATCTGCGCCCGTTCACACATCGACAGCAAGGCGTCGGGCGCGGCCTGCGCGTCGGCCAAAATCAGCACCGGCGGCTCGAGCGTCACGATGCGCGAAATGCGCCGCGCGCAGTCTTCGGGCGTGGCGCTGGTCAGGTAGGCGACTTCGCGCGAACCCATGATCTGCACGCGGTAGGGGTGGATGTAGTTGAGGTAGCCGACCAGATCGGCGCCCGAAGTGGCGGCGCGTACCGCGACTTCATCGAACCGCCGCTCCGAAGCGCCGAGCCCAGCCACCCATTCCCAGCGCAGCAGGCCGCGGAAGGCTTCGAACAGGACGTCGGCGCTGACGACGGTGGGTTTCAAGGTCGTTGCAGCTTCTAGCGAACCGGCCGCGCGACGCCGGGCCGCTCCAAGGCACGAGCGCCCAATTGGAGGGCAGCGCGGCACATGAAATGGCAAGCGTGGGAGTTCATGCCCTAGGCCGGCTGGGCCGACTGCCAGGTGGAAATCAGGGTGTGCAGCGTTCCTGCGTCCGTGGCCGTCTTGATCTTTTCGCGCAGTGGCGCGTCGCTCAGCAGTTCGGCGATTTCAGACAGGATTTCGAGGTGTTTTTGCGTGGCCGCTTCGGGCACCAGCAGAAAAATCAGCAGGCCGACGGCTTGTTCGTCCGGTGCGTCGAAGCCGATCGGCTGCGCCAGTTGCACCACGGCGGCCATCGGGGCCTTCAGGCCCTTGATGCGGCCGTGCGGAATGGCGACGCCATGGCCCAGACCGGTGGAACCCAGGCGTTCGCGCGCAAACAGGCTGTCGGTGATGAGGGCGCGGGAGAGGCCGTGCAGGTTTTCGAACAGCAGCCCGGCTTCCTCGAAAGCACGCTTCTTGCTGGTGGCATCGACGCTCACGAGCACTTGAGCGGGAGGCAGGATGGACGCTAGGCGGTTCATATCGAGTTGCGGATTATGCACGCCTTGCGGCGCTGCAACAAAAAAGCCGCCAGATGGGCCGGCGGCTTTGTCGGGTTGCGCCAACGGCGCGGAGACGGCGCTTACATCAGGCGCTTCGGCGCACCGTGATGGTGGTCCTGCACACGGTCCTTGTGGCGCACGACCTGGCGGTCCAGCTTGTCCACCAGTTCATCAACAGCGGCATATAGATCAGCATGCGAACTTTCGGCAAACATGTCGTTGCCCTTCACATGGATATTGCACTCGGCGCGTTGCCGGCCCTGCTTTTCCTTCTGCTTCTCGATGGATAGTAAAACCTTCACATCCACGACTTGGTCGAAGTGGCGCGTGATGCGGTCCAGCTTGGAAGTCACGTAAGTACGCAGTGCGGGGGTCACGTCAAGATGATGACCGCTGATCGTCAGATTCATGTGTAGCCTCTTGATTTCCGGGTTAAGGAAAATTCACTATGCGCCGGTTGAAATTGAAATGCAAGCCAATTTCCGGCAAGCCTTGCAACACCATGCAAGGCCGTACGAATGCGCATTCAAAGCCTTCAACTGGCATGCCAAAACCGCGCGAAACGCAGGATGCAACTGCCCAGGTGCGTGCCGCAATGCGATAATTCATCCCATCCAAAAACGGAGCCCGCAACATGGAAAGCAGCCCAAGTCGGTAGCTTTCAACTCCCTGTAGCACTGCATGGGGTTGGAAGCCGCCCCCACCCCGTAAAAGTAGAACCAACCAGGGAGTGCCCATGCTCAACATCTTCACGCTCGCCAATGGGCGCCTCGTTCAGGAAGAGATCGAGTCGCTAGAAGAACTATCCAAATTCCAACCCATTTGGGTGGATCTGGAGTCACCCACCGTTGAAGAAAAGCGCTGGGTCAAACAGTATTACGGTTTGTCGATTCCCGAAGACGCGATGGACGAGGACATCGAAGAGTCCGCGCGTTTCTACGAAGAAGACAACGGCGAACTGCACATCCGCAGCGACTTCCTGATCGACGACGACGAAGACCCGCGCTCGGTGCGCGTGGCCTTCATCCTGAACCAGCACAACACCGAATTGCGCAGCCGCGGCGTGCTGTTCTCGATCCACGACGAAGACGTGCCCGTGTTCCGCCTGCTGCGCATGCGTGCGCGCCGCGCGCCGGGCCTGATCGAAGACGCGAAGGAAGTGCTGCTCAAGCTGTTCGACGCCGACGCCGAGTATTCGGCCGACACGCTGGAGAACATCTACGACGACCTGAAGAAGGTGAGCGAACAGGTGTTGTCGGGCAACATGACCGATGCGCTGGCCAGCGTTGTGCTGGGCGAGATCGCGCGCCATGAAGATCTGAACAGCCGCATCCGCCGCAACGTGATGGACACGCGCCGCGCGGTGAGCTTCATGATGCGCAGCAAGATGCTCAAAGCCGAACAGTTCGAAGAGGCGCGGCAAATTTTGCGCGACATCGAATCGCTGGACAACCACACGGCGTTCCTGTTCGACAAGATCAACTTCCTGATGGATGCGACGGTCGGCTTCATCAACATCAACCAGAACAAGATCATCAAGATCTTCTCGGTCGCCAGCGTGGCGCTGCTGCCGCCGACGCTGATCGCGAGCATCTACGGCATGAACTTCCGGTCGATGCCGGAGCTGGAGTGGTCGCTGGGCTATCCCTATGCCCTGGCCATCATGGTGGCGAGCGCGCTGGTGCCGATGTGGTACTTCCGCCGGCGCGGCTGGTTGCGTTGAAGGCATTGAAGGCGTCGCTGGTGCTGCTTGGCGGCCTGGCCGCCGGCGCGGGCGCCCTCGCCGCCGGCGGCCACCACGCGGTCGACGACGCCGCGATCCTGGACGCCGGCCAATGCGAACTGGAAAGCTGGCTGGCCAGCGCCCGCGG
>JAQGMQ010000244.1 GCA_028292305.1 Rhodoferax sp. | reverse complement strand
TGCACGAGACGCTGGCGCCGGAATTCGTGGCCGGTGCGGTGCTGGTGTTGGCGGGCATCGTGCTGGTGAATCTGCGGCGATAGAGCCGGCGTCTTCAGCCTCCTTGCCTTCCCTCACTACACTGCGGTCCTTCATCACAAGGAAAGCACGGATGGGCGAGTTCGATCTGATCGCGCGTTATTTCACCCGCAAGCCCGCGCGCGCCGCGCTGGGCGTGGGCGACGACTGCGCGCTGCTGCAGCCCCGGCCCGGCACGCAGCTGGCCATCTCCAGCGACATGCTGGTCGAGGGACGGCATTTCCTGTCGACCGTGAACCCGGCGCACCTGGGCCACAAGGCGCTGGCCGTGAACCTGTCGGACCTGGCCGCCTGCGGCGCCGAGCCGCTGGCGTTCACGTTGGCGCTGGCCTTGCCGCATGCCGACGAAGCCTGGCTCGCGCCGTTTTCGCGCGGGCTGCTGGCCCTGGCTGATGCGCACGGCTGCGAGTTGGTGGGCGGCGACACCACGCGCGGCCCGCTCAACATCTGCATCACGGTGTTCGGCGAAGTGCCTGTGGTGGCTGGCCGCAGCCAGGCGCTGCTGCGCTCGGGCGCGCAGCCGGGCGACGACGTGTATGTGAGCGGCACGCTGGGCGACGCGCGGCTGGCGCTCGAAGTGTTTCGCGGCCATCTCTCGGTGCCTGAGGCCACGTTCGCAACCGCCCGCGAGCGCATGGAGCAGCCCACGCCGCGCGTCGCGCTGGGCCAGGCCTTGCGCGGCATTGCCACGGCGGCGGTCGACGTCAGCGACGGCCTCCTAGGCGACCTGGGCCATGTGCTGAAGGCCTCGCGTGTGGGTGTGCGCATCGACACCACGGTTGCCGCCGGGCTGGTGATGGCACAAGCAGAAGGTATGTTCACGGCGCAGCAAAGGTTGGCCTTTGCGCTGGCTGGCGGCGATGACTACGAGCTGGTGTTCACCGCGCCGCGGAACGCGCGGGATGCGGTGGCGGCGGCGTCAGCCCGGTCTCTGACGCCGGTCACCCGCATAGGCGTGATCGAGGCCGAGCCGGGCGTGCGGCTGGTGGATGCGGCGGCCACGCCGGTGGATGCGGCGTTCGCCTCGTTCGACCACTTCGCTTGAAGTGACATCCGGCGCGGTCCTACGACCGCCGCCGCAAAACCATCTGCTCACCCGACAGCACCACCTCGAACTTCGACAGGAAACTCTGCCCCAGCAAAGCCGCATCGGGCCCCATGCCGACCAGCCCCACGCCGACCCGCACCCCTGACACCGAAGCCGGCCCCACGCTCACCGGCACACCCGACACGGTGCGGCCCGGGAGCGCGCCGTTGGCGGTCTGGAACACGGTGGACTCGCCCTCGGGCAGCCCGGCCGACCGCGCGATCGCCTCGCTCACCACCACCAGCGACGCGCCGGTGTCGACCAGAAACCGCACCGGCCGGCCATTGACCGTGCCCGGCGCGTAGAAGTGGCCGTCGCGGTCGCGCGGGATCACCAGATCTCCGGTCATATTCACCGAAATCGCCTTGGGCTTGAGCACCTGCTGCATGGCGAAGTACAGCGCGCCCATCACCACCAGCCAGAAAGCCAGGATGCCGAGCGTGCCCAGCCGCAGGCCCGCGCCGGCGGCCTTGCGGGCCTGTGCTTCACGCTGACGCCGGGCGTCGCGCATCCAGTCCCTGTCTTCCAGTCCCATGTCGATGACTCCTGCGGGTGGCCAGCGGCCCTGCATCCGCGCCGGCGGCACGGCGCCGGCTGGCGGCAACATACCATGCGTTGTGTTTCAAATGATCCGATTTTGGCGCCATGGCCTTGCGTAAACTGAGGCCATGAACGAAGCCGATGCCATCCGCCAGACCCTGACCCACGCGCGCACCATTGCCGTGGTCGGCCTGTCGCCCGATCCGAACCGGGACAGCCACAGCGTGGCCCGCGCCATGCAATCGCACGGCTACCGCATCGTGCCCATCAACCCGCGCGCCGACGTGCCGGAGATCCTGGGTGAAACCGTGTACCCGAGCCTGACGGCCGCCGCGGCGCAGCACAAGATCGACGTCGTGAACTGCTTTCGCAACAGCGCCGAGATCCCGCCCATCGTCGACGAGGCCATCGCCATCGGCGCCAAGGCGGTGTGGATGCAGCTGGGCGTCAGCCATGCCGCGGCGGCGCGCAAGGCCGAGGCCGCGGGCCTGCGCGTGGTGCAGAACAAATGCATCAAGATCGAGCACGGCGTGTTGAAGGCACGCGGCTGGCTGAAGGCGCGGCAGTCGCCGTGACGGCGGCCCCGGCATGTCCTCACCAAACGACCGCGCGCTGATGCCAGAGCCGCGCCACGCGGGCGCCTCCTGGCTGCACGCCGGCTCTTGCCTGGCCGTGCTGCTGGTCGGTTGCTCGGCCTTTGAACCCACGCCCACGCCGCATGGCGAAGTCAAGTCGGCGCCGGTGACCACCGGCGAGCTGGCGCAGTCCGACGTGAACCGCATGGCCACGCTCGACATGCATGAAAACATCGAATCCCTGCTGCGCCTGGCCGACAAGCTGTACCGCCGCAACCCCGCCGAATGGCGCAAGACCAGCGCCCTCGGCCGCGAGGACGCGCTGGTGCAGGTGCGCGCGGCCATCACGCAGCGCACGCCGTGGCCCGGGCTGCAGGGCCAGCGCGACATCAAGGCGCTGTCGCTGGCGCTGAACCCCGACTTCAAGGGCGACCGCGTGGCCGCGTTCACCATCGCCAATGCCGACATGCTGATCACCGCGCATGGCGACAAGACCAGCTTCTACCTGATCGACGGCGTGGACGCGCAACACGTCTACAACGCCGCGCGCAACGTGGAGGCCGCGGTGTGGCTGCTGGGCAACCGGCGCAGCGCCAACGGCCAGCTGCTGTTGCTGGCCGACGAGATCAATCCGCAGGAACGCAACCTCAGCTACGAGCGCGAATTCGGCAAGATCATCGGCCGGCTCGACCTGCTGTCGGCCGTGGTGGCCGAGAAGTATCGCCGCGCCGCCATCAGCTACGTGCAGAATCTGGTCGGCGGAACCTTCCTGCAGTTCCTGCCCGTCCGTTAAAACTTGAATGCAACTACCCAGCCCATTGCGCCCATTGCGCCCAGCCGTGACCGCCTTGACCGAAAGACACGAAGCGAGCCACTTGGGGGTGAACCTATGAATCCCGACAACTACCTGCCTCAGGTGCGCGACCAGTACGAAGCCCTGCCCTATCCCGCGCGCGATCCGCAGGACGAGAAAAAACGCCTGGTGCAGACCTGGCTCGAAGACCTGCCGATGGTCAACCACTACGGCTTCCAGGGGCGCCAGTCGTTTCGCGACGGCTTCCGCGCGCTGGTGGCCGGTGCCGGCACCGGTGACGCCACGCTCTACCTGGCCGAACAGCTGCGCGCCATCGGCGCCAACGACGCGGAGGTGGTGCACCTGGACATGAGCGCGGCCAGCACCGCCATCGCCAGGGAACGGGCGGCGATCCGCGGGCTGGACAACATCACCTGGGTGCACGATTCGCTGCTGAATCTGCCCCGGCTGGCCGAGACGCTGGGCCGCTTCGACTACATCAACTGCAGCGGCGTGCTGCACCACCTGGCCGACCCGGACGCCGGCTTCAAGGCGCTGCAAAGCGTGCTGAAGGCCGACGGCGTCATGGGCATCATGGTCTACGCCACCATCGGCCGCACTGGCGTCTACCAGATGCAGCAATTGATGCGGCTTGTCAACGGCGACGGACTTGAGAAACCGATCGACGTCCCGCGCAAGATCGCCAACACCCGCGACGTGCTGGCCAGCCTGCCGCGCAGCAACTGGTTCGCCCGCGGTGAAGACCTGCAGCACGACCACAAGAGCGGTGATGCCGGCCTCTACGACCTTCTGCTGCATACCCAGGACCGGGCCTACACCGTGGGCGAGCTGTTCGACTGGATCGGCGACGGCCCGGGCGGCCACGGCCTGCATCTGGCCTTCACCGACGTGCAACGCGGCCGCTCGCCCTACCTGCCCCACATGGTGCTCGGCGCCAAGCCGCCGGCCATGTCCGAGCAACTGCGCCAGTTGCCGCGGCGCCGTCAATACGAGATCGCCGAACTGCTGGCCGGCAACATCATCACCCACTCGTTCTTCGTGACCCGCGATGCAAGCTGCACGGCAGCTTACGGCGACGCCGAGATGGTGCCGTTCTACTTCCACGAGCCCCTGACCGGCGCGGTGGCCGAGCAGGTGTTCGGCACCAACCGCGGCCAGCCGTTCAGGCTCAACCACCAGTATTCGGGCGTGTCGGTGATGGTGAACCCCGGGCGGTACGGGGCGAAGCTGCTGGGGCTGGTTGACGGCAAGCGCTCGTTCGGCGAAATCTTCGACCTGTTCCGCGCGGGCTGGCAGGGCAAGGCGGCGGCGCCGGGCAACGAGGTCCTGTTTGCGGATCTGGCGGAGTCGTATGAG
>JAQGMQ010000224.1 GCA_028292305.1 Rhodoferax sp. | reverse complement strand
GGCTTCAGCCATCTGGGCGAGTTGCCGCCGGCAAGCCTGGCCGGTGTGCTGATGGACCTGGGTGTGAGTTCGCCGCAGATCGACAACCCCGAGCGCGGTTTCAGTTTTCGATTCGAAGGGCCCCTCGACATGCGCATGGACACCACGCGCGGCGAGAGTGTGGCCGAGTGGCTGGCAACAGCCGAAGTTCAACAGATCGCGGAGGTGATACGTGACTACGGCGAAGAACGGTTTGCTGGCCCCATTGCAAAGGCGATTGTTGCTCGCCGACAGGAACGGGGCCCAATTTCATCCACCACCGAACTGGCCGAGCTCGTGGCTGGCACGGTCAAAACCCGCGAGCAGGGCCAGAACCCTGCAACGCGCACATTTCAGGCTTTTCGGATTTTCATCAACGCCGAGCTTGAAGAGCTCCAGCAAGCGCTAGAAGCGAGCCTCACCGTGCTGCAACCCGGAGGCCGCCTGGTGGTGATCAGTTTCCACTCGCTGGAAGACCGCATCGTCAAGCAGTTCATCGCCAAGCACACCCGCGAGGTGGTGGACCGGCGCGCGCCTGACTGGATGCTGGCCGGCAAGGCCCCGGTGATGAAGCTCGAAGCCCTCGGCCGCATCAAGCCCAGCGCCGCCGAGGTGGCCGGCAACGCCCGTTCGCGCAGCGCGGTGATGCGTGTGGCGCAAAGGACGGCTGCGCCATGAGCTTCGCAGGACCGCTCCAAGAAGCTAAGGCCCCCTTGGGGGGAGCGCGCAGCACGCGCTGGGGGCAAACATGACCAGATTGAACCTTGTCCTGTTGATGGCGGTGCTGGCCAGCGCGCTCTATTTGGTGCGCACGCAATACGACTCGCGCAGCCTGTTCGTCGAGCTCGACCGGGCCAATGCGCTCGCCCACAAACTCGAGATCGACAACGAGCGCCTGCAGGTCGAAAAGCGCGCCCAGGCCACGCCGCTGCGCGTCGAAAAACTGGCCAAGGAGCAGTTGCAGATGCGCACCAGCACACCGGCGATCACGCAGTACGTGACGGTACAGGCAGCGCCCACGGCAGCGGCCACCACGGTGCCGGAAGCCGCCGCTTCGAGTGGGCGTGCTCGTCAGGTGCTGGATAACTCGCGGAGGGTGGAATGAGCGCCGCCCGGCCGCCCGAAGGCGCTCGCACCGCAGTGCGCAGCACGGAGGTTTCCAAATGAGCCGTAGCGTCCGTTATACGTCCAGCCCCTTGCTGGCCAGCAAGACGCCCGTGTGGCGCAGCAAATTCGTGGTGGCGGCCATCGCCATCTGCTTCATCGGGCTCACGGCGCGCGCGGCCTACATCCAGGTGATCGGCAATGCCTTCTTTCAGCGGCAGGGCGAAGTGCGTTTCGCGCGCACGCTGGAGTTGCCGGCCAACCGCGGCCGCATCCTCGACCGTAACGGCCTGATCCTGGCGTCGAGCGTGATCGCGCCCAGCATCTGGGGCATTCCCGAAGACGTCGACCGCGACCCGGTCAAGCTGCGCCAACTGGCCAAGCTGCTCGAAATGCCTCTGCCCGAGCTGAACAAAAAGCTCGAGGACGAGGACAAGACTTTCGTCTGGATCAAGCGCCAGGTCGACGAGCCCGTTGCCCAGCAGATCGCCGCACTGAAGATCCGCGGCATCTACCAGCGCAAGGAATACAAGCGCGTCTATCCCGAAGGCGAGGCCTCGGCCCACGTGCTGGGCTTCACCAATGTGGAAGACCACGGCCAGGAAGGCGTGGAGCTGACCTTCGACAAGGAGCTGCGCGGCAAGCCCGGCTCGCGCCGTGTCATCAAGGACCGACTTGGCCGCGGCGTCGAAGACGTGGGCGACCAGGTGCCGCCGGTCGAAGGCAAGGAAATCCAGCTCAGCATCGACAGCAAGGTGCAGTTCTTCGCCTACCAGAAGCTGCGCGACGCGGTCATCGCCCACCGGGCCAAGGCCGGCAGCGTGGTGGTGCTCGACTCCGTCACCGGCGAGGTGCTGGCGCTGGCCAACTACCCGAGCTACGTGCCCGACAAGCGGCAGAACCTGACCGGCGAGCAGCTGCGCAACCGCGCGCTCACCGACACCTTCGAGCCCGGCTCGACGATGAAGCCCATCACTGTCGGCATGGCGCTGGAGGCCGGCCGCGTGAAGCCGTCGACCCTGATCGAGACCTCGCCCGGCCGCTTCCAGATCGGCGGCTTCACCATCAGCGACACGCACAACTACGGCACGCTCACGGTCGAAGGCGTGATCCAGAAGTCGAGCAACGTCGGCGCGCTGAAGATCGCCCAGCGCATGACGCCGCACGAGATGTGGGACACCTACACCTCGCTCGGCTACGGCCAGAAGCCGCAGATCCAGTTTCCCGGCGCGGTGACCGGGCGCCTGCGCCCCTGGAAGAACTGGAAGCCGGTGGAGCAGGCGACGATGGCCTACGGCTACGGCCTGTCGGCATCGCTGTTCCAGATGGCGCATTCCTACACCTCGTTCGCGCATGACGGCAGCATCATCCCGGTGACCATCCTGAAGAGCAACGAAGCGCCGGTGGGCGTGAAGATCTTCTCGGCCGAGAACGCCCACGCCGTGCGCAAGATGCTGCAGATGGCAGCCGCGCCCGGCGGCACCGGCCCGCTCGCGCAGACGCTCGGCTACTCGGTCGGTGGCAAGTCGGGCACGGCCCACAAGCAGGTCGGCAAGGGTTACGCCAGCAACAAATACCGCTCGTGGTTCACCGGCATGGCGCCCATCGAGAAGCCGCGCATCATCGTCGCGGTGATGGTCGACGAGCCCAGCGATGGCCAGTACTTCGGCGGCATCGTGGCCGCGCCGATCTTCAGCGAAGTGGTGCAGCAAACCCTGCGCATGATGGGCGTGGCGCCCGACATCGACGTGAAGCCGCAGGTGACGGCGCAACCGGTGGAGGAATCGTTCTGATGCATGTCCTGCACACCCCGGCCGAGGCCGCGCACTGGCTGCGCGGCCTGGTCGTTGGCGCGCTCCAGGTGGACAGCCGCCGCGTGGCGCCCGGCGACGGTTTCATCGCCTGGCCCGGTGCCGCGGTCGACGGTCGGCAGTTCGTCAAGGGCGCGCTGGCGCAGGGCGCGGTGGCCTGCGTGGTCGAGCAGGCCGGCAGCGAAAGCTTCAATTTCAGTGGCGATGCGGTCGCCGTCTATGCGGGCCTGAAGGCCAGCACCGGCCCGATCGCTGCCGCGTATTACCGGCAGCCGACCGACAGCCTGGACGTGCTGGCCGTGACCGGCACCAACGGCAAGACATCCACCAGCTGGTGGCTGGCGCAAGCCTTGTCGCAAGTGGCCGTGCCGGCGCCCATGCCCTGCGCGGTAGTGGGCACGCTGGGTGTCGGCATTCCGCCCGCGGTCGAAGCCACCGGTCTGACCACGCCCGACCCGGTGCTGCTGCAGCAACAGTTCCGCCGCTTCGTCGATGCCGGGATCAAGGCCTGCGCCATCGAGGCCTCGAGCATTGGCTTGGCCGAGCGCCGGCTCGACGGCACGCGCATCCGGGTGGCCATCTTCACCAACCTGACGCAGGACCACCTCGACTACCACGGCGGCATGGACGCCTACTGGCAAGCCAAGGCCGAACTGTTCGCCTGGCCCGGCCTGCAGGCCGCGGTGCTGAACGTGGATGACGCCAACGGGGCCGAGCTGGCCGCGTCGCTGGCCGGCAAGCCGCTCGACGTGTGGACCGTGGCCATCGACGCCAATGCGCGGCTGCGCGCGGTCGACATTGAACATGCGGCGGAGGGCCTGGCCTTCACCGTGGTCGAAGGCGACACACGTCACCGTGTGGTGACACCGCTGGTCGGCCAGTACAACGTGTCGAACCTGCTGGGTGTGATGGGCGCCATGCGCGCGCTGGGCGTGCCCCTGGCTGAAGTCGCGCGTTGCTGTGCCAACGTCACGCCCGTGCCCGGTCGCATGGACCGCATCAACATCGCCGGCCAGCCGCTCGTGGCTGTCGACTACGCGCACACGCCCGACGCGCTCGACAAGGCGCTGCAGGCCTTGCGCCCGCTGGCAGCCGCGCGCGGTGGCAAGCTGTGGTGCGTGTTCGGCTGCGGTGGCGACCGCGACGCCACCAAGCGCCCGCTGATGGCGGCCGTGGCCGAGAAGGAAGCCGACATGGTGGTCGTCACCAGCGACAACCCGCGCAGCGAAAAGCCCGAACACATCATCAGCCAGATCCTGCTCGGCCTGAGCCACGACCACTGCGTGCAGGTGCAGTCCGACCGCGCCCTGGCCATCGCCGACGCGTTGCAGCAAGCCGCCGCGCAGGACGTGGTGCTGATCGCCGGCAAGGGCCATGAGGCCACGCAGGACGTCGGTGGCGTGAAGCATGAATTCTCGGACAAGGCCCACGCCGCACGGGCGCTGGCCCTGCGCAACGGAAACGGGGTCTCCCCATGATGACTTTGCAACAGGCAATGCAATGGATTCCCGGCGGGCGCCTTTGCGGCGACGGCGCGGTAGCCATCACACGGGTGCACACCGACACGCGGAGCCTGCAGCCGGGCGACCTCTTCGTCGCCCTGCGCGGTGAAAGCTTCGACGCCAACACCATGCTCGCCCAGGCCAGGGCCAGCGGCGCCGTGGCCGCGCTGTGCCACCCGGGCGCAAGTGGCGGTTTTGCCGCCACCGGCCTGCCGTGCATCGAAGTGCCCGACACCCTGGCCGCGCTCGGCGCCCTGGCCACGGGGTGGCGCCTGCAGTTCCAACTGCCGCTGATTGCGGTGGCCGGCAGCAACGGAAAGACCACCGTGACGCAGATGGTCGCCAGCATCCTGCGCGCCGCCGAGCCTGCGGCCACATTGGCCACGCAGGGCAATTACAACAACGAGATCGGCGTGCCGCTGACCTTGCTGCGCCTGCGCGCCGGGCACAAGCTGGCCGTGGTCGAACTGGGCATGAACCACCCCGGCGAGATCGCCGGGCTGGCTGCGATGGCGCGCCCCACCGTAGCGCTGGTCAACAACGCCCAGCGCGAACACATGGAATTCATGGCCACGGTGGAAGCCGTGGCGCGCGAAAACGGGGTGGTGCTGAGTGCCTTGCCCGCCGATGGTGTGGCCGTGTTCCCGGCCGATGACGACTACGCGCCGGTATGGCGCGGGTTGGCCGGTGCGCGCACCGTGTCGACTTTCTCGCTCGATGGCGCTGCCGACGTGACCGCCGCCGAACCCACCTGGGCCGACGGCGCCTGGCAGGTGCGCGCCCACTCACCAGCGGGTGACCTGGCATTTGTGTTGCACATCGCCGGCCGCCACAACGTGAAGAACGCGCTGGCCGCCATCGCGTGCACGCTCGCAGCCGGTGTGCCGCTTGAAGCAGCGGCGCGTGGCCTGGAGGTGTTCGAGCCGGTCAAGGGCCGTTCGCGCGCGCTGGCGGTCAACATTGCCGGCCACCGCATCACGCTGGTCGACGACAGCTACAACGCCAACCCCGATTCGGTGCTGGCCGCCATCGACGTGCTGGCCGCGTTGCCCGGCCCGCGCCTGTTGGTGCTGGGTGACATGGGCGAGGTGGGCGACCAGGGAGCGCAGTTCCATGTGGAGGTCGGCACACGCGCGGCCGAGGCCGGCATCACACATGTGCTGACCCTGGGTGAACTCAGCGCACACACCGCACAGGCCTTCGGCGCCGGCCACCATTTCGCCGATGACGTGGACGCGTTGAACGCCGCCGTGGCAGCCTTGCTGCCCACGGTGGCCAGCGTGCTCGTCAAAGGCTCCAAATTCATGAAGATGCCGCGCGTGGTCGACTTCGTCGTCGCGCGCGCCGCCTCCGAACCACAAGTTTCCAAGGAGCCCAACCATGCTGCTTAGCCTGGCGCAGTGGCTGCAGACCCTCTCGCCCGATTTCGGGTTCTTTCGCGTGTTCCAGTACCTCACGTTCCGTGCAGTGATGGCCGCCGTGACCGCATTGATGATCGGCCTCCTGGCCGGCCCGTCGGTGATCCGCAAGCTGGCCGAGCTGAAGGTCGGCCAGCCGATCCGCGGCTACGGCATGGAGAGCCATCTGGCCAAGCAGGGCACGCCCACCATGGGTGGTGTGTTGATCCTGCTCTCGATCGCGATCTCGACCTTGCTGTGGTTCGAC
>JAQGMQ010000213.1 GCA_028292305.1 Rhodoferax sp. | reverse complement strand
CGCCATCACGTTCTTGCGGTAACCCGTGTAGAGCTTTTCAAGCGGCAGCGTGCGTTGCCCGCGGCTGCTGGCCAGCACCACCTCGGCGCCGAGCGCGATCAGCAGCGGCATCGAGTCACCGATCGGTGAACCGTTGGCCACGTTGCCGCCCAGCGTGCCCGAGTTGCGCACCGGCAGGCCGGCGAAACGCGCGGCGAACGCGGCCAGCTGCGGCCGGTCCTGGGTGAGCGCGGCATAGGCGTCTTCCAGCGGCACGGCGGCGCCGATGAGGAAGTGGCCGGGCTGGCTGTCGATGCGGCGCAGCTCGGCGGCCTGGGTCACGTCGATGACGCGTTCGAAATCCATGTGCATCTTGGTGACCCACAGGCCCACGTCGGTGCAGCCGGCCACGAGCTGCGCCTCGGAATGGGCGGCGCGGGCGGCGCAGAGCGCGGCGAGGGTCTTCGGGGCCAGGTAGGGCGCATCCGCTCTCGGCTCGGCCGTGACGCTGCTGGCGGCCAGCTCCCTGAACTGCTGCAGCAACAGCGCCTCGTTCACCGCCGCGCCGGGCAGGGTCGCCATGTGCTGCGCGGCGTCGAGGATGGGGCGGTAGCCGGTGCAGCGGCAGAGGTTGCCCGACAGTTCCCGCTGCGCAAGCGAACGGCTAATGGGGCCGGCGATTGGCACCGCCGCGCCGCCCCGAGGCGCCTGCGCCCCCTCGGCGGGCGGCGAAGGACACGCCGTGCCGAGCGTGGGGGCTATGTGGTTCTGGTACATGCCGAAGAGGCTCATGACGAAGCCCGGCGTGCAGAAGCCGCACTGCGAGCCGTGGCACTGCACCATGGCCTCCTGCGCCGGGTGCAGCGTGCCGTCGGGGCCGACGATGTCTTCCACCGTCCACACCGCCATGTCCTGCACCGAATGGGCCAGGCGGATGCAGCTGTTCACGGCCCGGTAGGTCACCCGGCCAGCCTCTTCCGCGCCCAGCACCACGGTGCAGGCGCCGCAGTCGCCTTCGCCGCAGCCTTCCTTGGTGCCGGTGCAGTGCAGGTCCTCGCGCAGCACCTCAAGCAGGGTGCGGGTGGGTGGTACATTGCCGAGCGTCACGGTGTGGCCGCGCCGGATGAACCGCAGGGGCTGCGTGGCCGGCACGGCGGCGTTGGTGGAAGTGGTCGTCATGGGTCCTCGTGGCTTTACTCTTGCTTTGTCCAAGCATGCTACAAAATCGACAGGGTAGTCTTGCCCCCTCGCTCCGTCATCGGTATCGGCGTATGAAAGACATGCTCAACTCAATATGAGAGACCAAGCGCTTTTCGACAAGATCGACCTCCATCTCATCAGGGTCTTGCATACCGTGTTAACCGAACGCAGCGTTTCCAGAGCCGCCATCCGCCTGGGCATGACCCAGCCCGCGGTGAGCACGGCACTGAAGCGTTTGCGTGACCTGGCCGACGATCCTCTTTTGGTGCGCTCGGGCTCCGGGATGGTGCCCACCGATGCCGGCATGCGCATGCTGGAGCCGAGTGCCAGCATTCTTCGTGCCGCCGAAGTGCTTTTTACCGATGCCCGAGGGTTTACCCCGCGCACCGCCACCAACACCTTCCGCGTGGCCGCCGCCGACTACCTCGATCCGCTGTTCCTGCCGCAGCTGGTGGCCAGCATCAAGACGCTGGCGCCGATGGTGCAGATCGAGATCCATCCGCTGTCGGGCGACGCCGACTACCAGGCCCACCTGGCCCAGGGCCGGCTCGACGTGGTGGTGGGCAACTGGGCCCGGCCGCCGGGCGAGCTGCACATGGGCCGGCTGTTCGGCGACGAGGTGGTGTGCCTGGTCAGCGCCGACCACCCCGCCGTGCGCCGCGGCTGGGACAAGGCCGCCTGGCTGGTGGCCGAACACATCGCGCCCACGCCCTACCACCCGGGCGCCAAGGGCGTGATCGACGACTACCTCGACTCGCAGGGCCTGCAGCGCCACATCACCGCGCGCTGCGCCTATTTCGGCCTGATCCCGGCCATGGTGGCATCGAGCTTGCTGGTGCTGACCACGGGCCGCCAGTATTGCGAACGCTACACCGAGCGGCTGCCGCTGAAGATTCTGCCGTGCCCGGTGGCGTTTCCCCGCATGATGTATTACCAGCTGTGGCATGAGCGCACCCATACCTCGGCCGCCGGCAAGTGGCTGCGCGAACAGGTGAAGACCGTGGCGGCGGCCTTGCGCACGGCTTGAAGCAGCGCATCCGAACGATTGAACAAGAACATCCACGAGACCCCGTCCGCGCCCCACCTTCCATGTCCACCCCCAGACTCCAACTCACCAACATCACCAAGCGCTACCCGGCGGTCGTGGCCAACAGCGGCGTCTCGCTGACGGTGCAGCCCGGCGAATCGCATGCCGTGCTCGGCGAAAACGGCGCCGGCAAATCGACGCTGATGAAGATCATCTACGGCTCGGTCAAGCCCGACGAAGGCAGCGTGCTCTTCAACGGCCAGGCGGCCCACATCCGCAACCCGCAGGAGGCGCGGGCGCTGGGCATCAGCATGGTGTTCCAGCACTTCAGCCTGTTCGACACGCTGACCGTGGCCGAGAACGTGTGGCTCGGCCTGGACAAGAGCCTGAAGCTGGCCGAAGTCACCCAGCGCATCACCGCCAAGGCCAGCGAATACGGGCTGGACATCGACCCCTCGCGGCCGGTGCACACGCTGAGCGTGGGCGAGATGCAGCGCGTCGAGATCATCCGCGCGCTGCTCACCAACCCCAAGCTGCTGATCCTCGACGAGCCGACCTCGGTGCTCACGCCGCAGGCCGTCGAGAAGCTGTTCGTGGTGCTGAAGCAGCTGGTGTCCGAAGGCTGCAGCATCCTCTACATCAGCCACAAGCTGCACGAGATCCGCGAACTCTGCACCGCCTGCACCGTGCTGCGCGGCGGCAAGGTCACCGGCGTGTGCAACCCGGCCGAGGAAACCAATGCCTCGCTGAGCCGGCTGATGATCGGCGCCGAGCCACCGGCGCTGCAGCACCGCGCGGTGCAGACCGGCGCCACGGTGCTCGAAGTCAAGGCCCTGAACCTGGCGCGTGAAGACCAGTTCGGTGTCGACCTGGAAGACGTGAACCTGCAGGTCCGGGCTGGCGAGGTGGTGGGCATTGCCGGTGTTTCGGGCAACGGCCAGCGCGAGCTGCTGTATGCCTTGTCGGGCGAAGACACCCGCGCCGCGCCGGCCATGGTGCAGGTGTTCGGCCAGGCCGCGGGCCGCTTCGGGCCGGGCCGGCGGCGCGCGCTGGGCGTGCATTTCGTGCCCGAGGAACGGCTGGGCCGCGGCGCCGTGCCCACGCTGGGGCTGGCGCACAACCTGATGCTCACCCGCACCGATGCCATCGGCGCCAGCGGCTGGATCAACGTCAAGGCCCTGCAGACGCAGGCGGCCGGCATCATCGACCGCTTCAAGGTCAAGGCCGGCGGGCCGAACGCGGCGGCCAAGTCGCTGTCGGGCGGCAACCTGCAGAAGTTCATCGTCGGCCGCGAGATCGACGCCAACCCCAAGCTGTTGATCGTCTCGCAGCCCACCTGGGGTGTGGACGTGGGCGCGGCGGCGCAGATCCGCGGCGAAATTTTGGCTCTGCGCGACGCGGGTTGCGCGGTGCTGGTGGTGAGCGAAGAGCTCGACGAACTGTTTGAAATTTGCGACCGGCTGCATGTGATCGCCAAGGGGCGGCTGTCGCCCTCGATCCCGCGCGCAGAGGCCAGCGTGGCCCAGATCGGAGAATGGATGAGCGGATTGTGGGATGCGCCCCAAGGCGGCGCGGCGCCTGGCACGGAGGCGCAACATGCTCAAGCTTGAGCCCCGCCCCCAGCCGTCGAAATTCTGGGGCTACGGCTCGCCGATCCTGGCGCTGGTGATCACCGTGGTCATCGGCGTGCTGCTGTTCATGGCGCTCGGCAAGGACCCGGTGCGTGGCCTGCAGGTGTTCTTTTGGGAGCCGATCAAGACGCCCTATGCCCTGGGCGAGCTGATGGTCAAGGCCACGCCGCTGCTGCTCATCGCGCTTGGCCTGGCCGTGTGTTTTCGCTCCAACGTGTGGAACATCGGCGCCGAAGGCCAGTACCTGATCGGCGCGGTGTTCGCCGGTGGCGTGGCCCTGCTGGCCGACAAGAGCACCGGCGCCTGGATCGTGCTGCCGATCCTGCTGGCCGGCGTGCTCGGCGGCATGCTCTGGGCGTCCATCGTGGCGCTGCTGCGCGACAAGTTCAACGCCAGCGAAATTTTGGTCAGCCTGATGCTGGTCTATGTGGCCACCATGGTGCTGAGCTACCTGGTCTACGGCCCCTGGAAGGACCCGGCCGGCTACAACTTCCCGCAGACCAAGACCTTCGCCGCGGCCACGCAGATCCCGCGGCTGATGGCCGGCTCGCGCGTCAGCATCGGCCTGGTGATCGCGCTGGTGGGCGTGGCGGCGCTGTGGATCTTCCTGTTCCGCACCCGGGCCGGCTTCGCGCAGCAGGTGGGTGGCCTGGCCCCCGCGGCGGCGCGTTATGCCGGCTTCTCGTCGCGCAAGGCCTTGTGGGTGGCGCTGTTGACTTCCGGTGGCGCGGCCGGTCTGGCCGGTGCGCTGGAGGTGGCCGGGCCGATCGGCCAGCTCACGCCCTATGTGCCGGCGGGCTACGGCTTCGCGGCCATCATCGTGGCCTTCGTCGGGCGGCTGCACCCGGTGGGCATGGTGTTCTCGGCGGTGCTGATGAGCATGTTCTACATCGGCGGTGAACTGGCGCAGTCGCGGCTGGGCCTGCCGAAATCATTGACCGGTGTGTTCCAGGGGCTGCTGCTGTTCACGCTGCTGGCCAGCGATACGCTGATCGCCTACCGCATCCGATTTGCCCGTTCTGGAGGAGCCAAGTGATGGAATCCTATGCATTGCTGCTGGCCGCCACGCTGAACGCGGGCACGGTGCTGGCCATCGCCGCGCTCGGCCTGTTGATCAACGAGAAGGCCGGCGTCGTCAACCTCGGCGCCGAGGGCATGTTGCTGTGCGCGGCCATCGCCGGCTTTGCCACCGGCGTCAACACCGGCAGCGACTGGCTGGGCTTCCTGGCCGGCATCGGCGCGGGGGCCTTGCTGGCCGGCATCTTCGGTGTGCTGGTGATCTGGCTCAACACCAACCAGTACGCCACCGGCCTGGCGTTGAGCCTGTTCGGCGCCGGCTTCTCGGCGTTTGCCGGCATCAGGTACGTGCAGGAAAAGCTGCCCGAGCGGCCACGCTTCGCCATTCCCGTGCTGGCCGACATTCCGTTCATCGGCCCGGCGCTGTTCCGCCAGCACCCGATGGTGTACTTTGCGATGGCGCTGGTGTTCGGCCTGGTCTGGTTCCTGTACCGTTCGCGCGCCGGCCTGGTGCTGCGCTCGGTGGGCGAATCGCCCGAGTCGGCGCATGCGCTGGGTTACCCGGTGCGGCGCATCCGCCTGGCGGCCGTTGTCGCCGGTGGTGGACTTTGCGGCCTGGCCGGTGCCTACATCTCGCTGGTCTACACGCCGCTGTGGGTCGAAGGCATGGTGGCCGGCAAGGGCTGGATCGCGCTGGCCCTGACCACCTTCGCCACCTGGCGGCCGGCCCGGGTCTTGCTGGGAGCGTACCTGTTCGGCGGCGTGACCATGCTGCAGTTCCACCTGCAGGGCGTGGGGGTCGACGTGCCGAGCCAGTTCCTGAGCATGCTGCCGTATGTGGCCACCATCGTGGTGCTGGCGCTGATCTCGCGCAACCCGGCGTGGATTCGCATCAACATGCCCGCCTCACTGGGGAAACCCTTTTACCCCGGAGGATGAGCACACTTCCAAGTCGCTCGCTTCGTGCAGCTCTTCCCCTTGCAGGGGGCGATACCAGCGGCCCGGCAGAGCCGGTTCCGCGGTATCCCTGGAAAGAGTCAAGTTGATCCGAATGCCAGGGTGAGCACATTTCCCGCGTACATAATTCCAATTTTCCTCCCTCCGACCTCGCCTGAAAGTGAATTGACATGACTGATCTGAACAAACGCTCCATGCTGAAAATGGCCACGCTGACCGCGCTCGCGGCCGCGGCGCTCGCTGGTTGCGGCAAGAAGGAAGAGCCGGCTCCCGCGGCCCCCGCACCCGCGCCTGCCGCTGCCGCCGCGCCCGCTCCCGCGCCCAAGGCCGAGCCGCTGAAGATCGCCTTCGCCTATGTCGGCCCGGTGGGCGACGGCGGCTGGACATTCGCCCACGACAACGCCCGCAAGGCGCTCGAGAAAGAATTCGGCGACAAGATCGTCACCAGCTTCGTCGAGAGCGTGCCCGAGTCGGCCGACGCCGAACGCGTGCTGCGCGACATGGCCGGCCAGGGCAACAAACTGATCTTCGGCACCACCTTCGGCTACATGGAGCCGATGCTCAAGGTCGCGGCCGACTTCAAGGACGTCAAGTTCGA
>JAQGMQ010000168.1 GCA_028292305.1 Rhodoferax sp. | reverse complement strand
CTTGTGCAACAGCCGCGACCTGGCCAACGGCGGCGAGGCCGTGCCCTTCGACGTGTTGTACCTGGGCCAGACCTGCCGCGCCTTTGCCATTCGGTACAACGGCCAGGCTCACGCCTATCTGAACCGTTGCAGCCATGTGCCGATGGAGATGGACTACCAGCCGAACCGCCTCTTCGACGACAGCGGCGAATGGCTGATGTGCGCCACCCACGGGGCTGTGTACCGGCCGGACACGGGCCACTGCGGCGGTGGCCCCTGCCGCGGCGGACTGGTGAAGATCGAGCTGTCGGAATATGACGGCGTGGTGCACTGGCATACTCGCCATCCATTGAAGCCTGTCGCTTTCTAGCCTCTCCTTAGTCTGTTCTGTTTGCTGTCCGAGTTCCCACCATGACCGATCCCCATCTTCCCGGCGGCCCCGACCGGGACCCCTCCTATTCTTCACCGCCACCTGGCCAGGCTCCTGGCTGGGAACGTGCCGCGCTGGAGCGGTTGGCGTTCTCGGCGCTGGCCGAGCAGAAGTCCACACGCCGCTGGAAAACCTTCGTGCGTTTGTCCTGGCTGGCATTTTTCATCGTCGTCGCCTGGATTGCGCTGGCCAAGGCCGCGCCCACGCCCGACAAGACCACGGCCCACACGGCTGTTGTCGAGATCAAGGGTGAAATCGCCGCGGGCGCCGATGCCAGCGCCGAGTTCGTGATCGCCGCCATGCGCAGCGCCTTCGAGGACGAAGGTGCGCAGGCCGTGGTGCTGCTCATCAATTCGCCTGGCGGCAGCCCGGTGCAGGCCGGCATCATCAACGACGAAGTGCGCCGCCTGAAGGCGCTGCACAAGAAGCCGGTCTACGCCGTGGTCGAAGAAACCTGTGCCTCCGCGGCCTACTACATTGCGGTGTCGGCTGACCAGATCTTCGTCGACAAGGCCAGCATCGTCGGCAGCATCGGCGTGTTGATGGACGGCTTCGGCTTCACCGGCCTGATGGAAAAGCTGGGCGTCGAACGCCGCCTGCTGACGGCCGGCGAAAACAAGGGTTTCCTTGACCCGTTCAGCCCGGTGACCGAAAAGCAGCGCGCGTTTGCGCTGGCCATGCTGGAGCAGATCCACCAGCAGTTCATCGGCGCGGTGAAGGCCGGCCGTGGCGACCGCCTGAAGGAAACACCGGACACCTTCAGCGGCCTGTTCTGGAGCGGCGAGCAGGCGGTGCAACTCGGCCTGGCCGACCACCTGGGCAACCTCGACTACGTGGCCCGCGAAGTGGTCAAGGCCGAAGAGGTGATCGACTACACCCGCCGCGACAACGTGGCCGAGCGCCTGGCCAAACGCTTCGGCGCGGCCATCGGCGAAGGCAGCGTGCGTGCGCTGCGCTCGCTGCCCGTGCTGCGCTGAGCCTGTACGGCGCGGTCAGCGGCCGATCGCGAAGACGGCCGGCTGGCCACCGATGGCTGCGGCCAGATTTCTCTGCTTCCAGCCCTTGGCGGTTTCGCTGACGATGCGCTGGTCGGGCAGGGTCAGGCCGCTGCTCACCGCCAGCCGGGTGTTGTGCTGCAAGGTCTGCAGCAGCGCCTGCAGCAGGGCTGCATTGCGGTAGGGCGTCTCGATGAACAACTGGGTCTGGCCGGTTTTGAGCGCCAGCGATTCCAGTTCGCGGATGCGTTGGGCGCGTTCGCCCGGCTCCTGCGGCAGGTAGCCCACGAACGCGAAATTCTGACCGTTCAGGCCGCTGGCCGCCAGCGCCAGCAACAACGAAACCGGGCCCACCAGCGGCACGACCTGCAGGTCGAGCGCGTGGGCGGCGCGCACCACGGACGAGCCCGGGTCGGCCACCGCCGGCATGCCGGCTTCGCTCAGCAGGCCCACGTCAAAACCCTGCAGCGCCGGCGCCAGCAGCGGCCGGGCGTCGAAGTTGCCGGTGTGGTCGCCCTTCTTGTGCACCTCGCGCGGCAACTCCTGGATCTGCAGCGCCTGCACCGGCTGCGCCAGCGGCGCGATGTCGTTCACGCGCTTCAGGTAGGCCCGGGTGGTCTTGGCGTTTTCGGTGATCCAGTGGGACAGCCGCGCCGCCGTCTGCAGGGTGGCCAAGGGCAGGGCGTCGGTCAATGGCGCCTGGGTGTCGCAGCCGAAATCCAACGGCGCGGGCACGAGGAACAGGCGGCCAGGCTTCTGGCTGGGCATGGTGGCGCTCACAACAAGCGTACGCCGGCGGCGCGCAGCAGTTGGCAGGTGCGGATCAGCGGCAGGCCGATCAACGCGGTCGGGTCGTCGTTGTCGATGGTGTCGAGGAGGGCGATGCCCAGGCCTTCGCTCTTGGCGCTGCCGGCGCAGTCATAGGGTTGCTCGGCCTGCAGATAGGCTTCGATGTCCGTGTCCGACAGATTGCGGAACACCACCCGCACCGGGGCCAGTGCGCTCTGGGCAAAACCGGTCGCGATGCAGACCACAGCCACCGCCGTCTGGAAGACGACCGTCTGGCCGCGCATCCGCCGCAGCTGGGCCACGGCCCGGCCATGGTCGCCCGGCTTGCCAAGCGGCTCGCCGTGCAGGTCGGCCACCTGGTCGGAGCCGATCACCACGGCATCGGGGTGCAGACGGGCCACCGCGTTGGCCTTGGCCAGCGCCAGGCGGGCCGCCAGGTCGACTGGCGTTTCACCCGCAAGCGGGGTTTCGTCGACGTCGGGTGCCACCACGTCGAACGGCAGGCGCAGGCGCAGCAGCAGTTCGCGGCGGTAGCGGGAGGTCGAGCCCAGGATCAGTCGGCGGTTGGGAAGTACGGGGTTGTCAGCGGTCGTGGAAGGCATCCTTCGATTCTCTTACACTGCGGCCATGGATAAAAAGACCTTCGCCATTCCGCTCGACGTGCGCGCCTTTGCCCAGTCGGCCGGCTCGCGTTCCGCGCAAGATGTGCTGCAAAAATACGAGCGCCTCATGGAAGAGTCGCAGGGCCAGGGCGGCGATCTGCCGGTGAACTGGTCGGCACAGGGCGAGATGCGCCCCGTGCCCGGCGAGGCCTCGGAAATCTGGCTGCACCTGCAGGCCGATGCCCATGTGCCCGTGACCTGCCAGCGTTGCCTGCAGCCGGTGGACATCGCGCTGGTGGTCGATAGGGCCTTCCGCTTCGTGGCCGACGAGGAGACGGCGGCGCTGCTCGACGAAGAGTCCGAAGAAGAAGTGCTGGCGCTCGATTCCGAATTCGATCTTGCCGCGCTGATCGAAGACGAACTGCTGATGGAAATGCCGCTGGTGCCGCGGCACGATGTGTGTCCCACCGAGGTCAAGCTCGAAGTGGTGGACGAGGGTTTCGAAGCCGCGCTGGCCGACAAGCCCAAGCCTTTTGCCGCGCTGGCCAAACTCAAGGGCGGCAAGCCGCATTGAGCAGGCGCGGGCTTGCAACAGGGTGCAACCCGTAGTTGGGCTATAATCTAAGGCTTAGCGCGAAATGCCCCATCGGTTGGGGATTGGAAATCTGGAACGCCGAAACTTCGGGTTGACCTTGCCGTTCAGGTAGGGGTTCACCATTCGGGGTAATTTCAGTTTCCGGTTTCGCAGCCTCCGTCTTGATTTTTTAACCGTTTAATTTTTAAACGTATTTATCCAGGAGCCGATCATGGCAGTCCAACAGAACAAAAAGTCCCCTTCCAAGCGCGGCATGCACCGTTCGCACAATGCGTTGAACGTGCCCGGTATCGCAGTGGAACCCACCACCGGCGAAACCCACCTGCGCCACCACATCAGCCCCAACGGTTTCTACCGTGGCCGCCAGGTGCTGAAGAGCAAGTCCGAAGCCTGATCGGGCTTCCGGCTTTTTCATGCACGGCCCGCGCTACGGTGCAAGTAGCCACGGGCCATTTTTGATGGTCGCAAACTTGCGCCACCATCGCGCGAAACGCGCCGATCCTGCATGATCACCATCGCTGTCGATTGCATGGGGGGCGACCACGGTCCCCAGGTCACGCTGCCGGCGTGCCGCCAATTTCTCGATCGCCATACCGATGCCGAGCTGCTGCTCGTGGGTTTGCCCGCGAGCCTGGCGGCTTTTGCGCATCCGCGTGCCCGCATCGTCCCCGCCACCGAGGTGGTGGGCATGGACGATCCGATCGAAGTCGCCTTGCGCCGCAAGAAAGACTCGTCCATGCGGGTGGCGATCCAGCAGGTGAAAGACGGCTCGGCGCAGGCTGCCTTGTCCGCCGGCAACACCGGGGCCCTGATGGCGATCGCACGTTATGTGCTGAAGACGCTCGACGGCATCGACCGCCCCGCCATCGCCGGGCAGATCCCCAATGCCAAGGGTGGCGCCACCACCGTGCTCGACCTGGGTGCCAACGTCGATTGCACGGCCGAGCATCTGCTGCAGTTTGCGGTGATGGGCTCGGCCCTGGTGTCGGTGCTCAGCGCCAACGAGAACCCCACGGTCGGCCTGCTCAACATCGGTGAAGAGGCCATCAAGGGCAACGAGATCATCAAGCAGGCCGGCGAGCTGCTGCGCGCGGCCGGCCTGGCTGGCGATCTCAACTTCTATGGCAACGTCGAAGGCAATGACATCTTCAAGGGCACGACCGACATCGTGGTCTGCGACGGCTTCGTCGGCAACGTGGCGCTGAAGACCAGCGAAGGTCTGGCCACCATGATCGTGAATTTCCTCAAGGCCGAGTTTTCGCGCAACCTGTTCACCAAGATCGCGGCGGTGCTGGCGTATCCGGTGCTGACCGCGTTGAAGAAGCGCATGGACTACCGCGTGCACAACGGCGGCGCTCTGCTCGGGCTACGCGGGCTGGTCTTCAAGAGCCATGGTTCGGCCGACGCGTTCGCCTTCGAGCAGGCCCTGAACCGGGCGTATGATGCGGCTCGCCATCAATTGCTGGACCGCGTCCAGGCCCGTATCGCACACGCAGCACCGTTTCTGGTTCGGGCTGAGGCTGCGGTGCCGCCGGTAGCGGCAACCCCACTGCACCACTGAATCTATGAGACGTTATTCGCGCATCACGGGCACCGGCAGCTACCTGCCACCGCGCCGCCTGACCAATGTGGATCTGGCCGCCGAACTGGCGACCCGCGGCGTTGAAACCTCCGACGAATGGATCGTCGAACGCACCGGCATCCGCGCGCGCCACTTCGCCGCGCCCGATGTGACCAGCAGCGACCTCGCGCTGCACGCCTCGCGCCAGGCGCTCGAGGCCGCGGGTGTGGCCGCCAATGACATCGACCTGATCATCGTGGCCACGTCGACGCCCGACATGGTGTTCCCGTCCACCGCCTGCATCCTGCAGCACAAGCTGGGCGCGGCCGGCTGCGCAGCCTTCGATGTGCAGGCCGTGTGCAGCGGCTTCGTCTACGCGCTGACGGTGGCCGACGCCATGATCCAGAGCGGCGCGGCCAGCAAGGCCCTGGTGGTCGGCTCGGAAGTGTTCTCGCGCATTCTTGATTTCTCGGACCGCACCACCTGCGTGTTGTTCGGCGACGGCGCGGGTGCCGTGGTGCTCGAAGCCTCCGAGACCCCTGGCATCCTTGCCAGCGACCTGCACGCCGACGGCAAGTACGTCAATATTCTGTGCGTGCCGGGCAACGTTTCGGGCGGGCAGGTACTCGGCTTGCCGCTCCTGAAGATGGACGGCCAGGCGGTATTCAAGCTGGCGGTGGGCGTGCTCGAAGAAGCCGCACGCGCCACGCTGGCCAAGGCCGGCAAGACCGAAGCCGACATCGATTGGCTGATCCCGCACCAGGCCAACATCCGCATCATGCAGAGCACCGCCAGGCGGCTGAAGCTGCCGATGGACAAGGTGGTGGTGACGGTGGACCGGCATGGCAACACCTCGGCCGCGTCGATTCCGCTGGCGTTGG
>JAQGMQ010000163.1 GCA_028292305.1 Rhodoferax sp. | reverse complement strand
GCTGCGCGCGATGAGCGACTTGATCTCGCGCGCCGCCGTCGCGCTGCGCTGGGCCAGCGTGCGCACCTCGTTGGCGACGACCGCGAAGCCGCGGCCCTCCTCGCCCGCCCGCGCGGCCTCGACCGCGGCGTTCAGCGCGAGGATGTTGGTCTGGAAGGCAATGCCGTCGATCACGCTGATGATGTCGGCGATCTGGCGTGAGCTGTCGTTGATGCCCTTCATGGTCTGCACCACCTGGCCCACGACGTCGCCGCCCTTGGTGGCCACTTCGGAGGCGGCGTTGGCCAGCTGGCCGGCCTGGCGGGCGTTGTCGGCGTTGTGGCGCACCGTGGTGCCCAGTTGCTCCATCGACGCGGCAGTTTCCTGCAGGGCCGAGGCCTGTTGTTCGGTGCGCATGCTCAGGTCGCCGTTGCCCTGGGCAATTTGCGAACTGGCCACCGACACGCTTTCGGCGTTGCCGCGCACGGCGCTCACCGTGTCGACCAGGCTTTGCTGCATGCGTTGCAGGCCGTCCAGCAACTGGCCGGTCTCATCGGTGGAATCGACTTCGATGGCGGCGCCCAGATCACCGGCCGCGATGCGGTCGGCGGCCAACACGGCGCGGTTCAGCGGGCCGGTGATGCTGCGGGTGATCAACCAGCCTGCGGCAATGGCGGCCAGCACGGCCAGCATGCAGATGGCGACCAGCAGGTTGCGTTGTTGTTCGTAGTCGGCCAGGGCCTGTTGCTCGAGGTCGCGGGTGCGGCCTTCGGTGAAGCGCGCATAGGCGTTGGTGGCCTTGATCAGCGAGGCCAGCAGCGGCCGGCAGTCGTCGTTCATGCGGGTGATGGCCAGGTCGCGCTGCTGCTTCAGCACCAGGTCGACGATGGCCAGCGCCACCGGGCCATAGGCCTTTTCGACGCGGTCGATCTCTCCGACCAGCTGGCGCGCTTCGGGCGACACATTGGCGCCGGTGTTGACCATCTGGTTCAGCTGCGCCAGGCTGTCCTGCACATCTTTGTGGGCCCGCGTCACGGCGGCTTTTTCGGTGGCCAGATCGGCCTCCTTGGTGACCAGCACCAGGTTGCGCGCGGCGATGGCGCGGTCGTCCACGGCTTCACGCACGTGGGCCGCCACCATGGCGCGGGCGTTCAGGCCGCCGGTGAAGTTGGAAAAGCGGGTGTTGGCCGCCGACAGCGACCACAGCGCGAGCGCGGCCACCAGCATCACCACCACGGCCAGGCCGCCGAAGGCCAGGCTGAGCCTGGTGCGAATGCGCAAGTTGCGGAATTTCATGGTGGGGCTTTCAGCGGGTAGTGGGGATGGAAGGGCAGGCCGTGCGCGCGGCGGACAGGCTGAGGGCGGCCTGGCCGCGGGGCAGCAGGTTGTGCAGGTTCATGATGATCAGCGTGCGTTCGCGGTCGGCGTCGCGGGTGCAGACCAGGCCGTGGAACAAGCGCAGATCGGCCGAGTCGTTCAGCGCGGGCACGGGCTGGATGTCGGCCGACGACAAGTCAACCACGTCGGACACGGCGTCCACGATCAGGCCGACGGTGCCGGTCTGCAGGTTCATCACCACCAACACGGTGCGGCTGTCGAAGCCGGCGGGCAGGTTCAGCCGTTTGCGCAGGTCGACGATGGGCACGATCGTGCCGCGCAGGTTCAGCACGCCGGGCATGAAGTCCGGGGCGCCGGCCATGCGAATCGGCACTTCATAGCTGCGGATTTCCTGCACGTCCATGATGTCGACGGCGTAGTCGAGCGCGCCCAGCCGGAAGGCCAGGTACTCGCCCGCATCGGCGCCTGGAGCCAACGCGGCCAGGCCGGCCAGGCCGGCGGGTGGGCCGGCCTGTTCCGTGTAGGTGGTTTGAAGCTGCATGAGGAATCCTTTGTTGGAGGTGCTTTGGATCGAACTCTGCAGCCTGCCGGCATGGCGTTGGGGGAGCGGCGTTGACTGCGGTGAGGTAAATGTAGGCAGTACCGGCCAAAAAATTGTGGTGAGACTGTGAACTGGCGGTGTCAGCCGACAGCCGCGCACAGGGCCGCTCGCTACAGTTTCGAATCCACACCGTGTCCATCTGCGTATCCCCACCATGGCCCAAGCGCTCTCCAAAAAATCAATGCCCCGTCTTCCTGACCCGCAACGCCGGTGGCTGCTGGCCGGCGCCACGCTGGCCCCACTGTTGAGCGCCTGCTCGGCCACCGGCGCGCTCGATGCCCTGGTGCCCAAGGGTACTTACCAGGGGCGCACCGGTGTGGCCTACGGCTCCGATCCGCGGCAGCGGCTCGACGTGTACCGTCCGCTCGGGGCGCCCCCGCCCGGCGGCGCGCCGGTGGTGCTGTTCTTCTATGGGGGCAACTGGACCCGCGGGGAACGCGCCGACTACCGCTTCGTCGGCGAAGCGCTGGCCTCGCACGGCATCGTGACCCTGGTGGCCGACTACCGGCTCAGCCCCGAAGTGCGCTGGGACGGCCTGCTGCGCGACTCGGCGCTGGCCCTGGCCTGGACGCTGGCCCACGCGGCCGAGCAGGGCGGCGACCCGCGCCGGGTGATGGTCATGGGCCATTCGGCGGGCGCCTACAACGCGGCGATGCTGGCGCTAGACCCGCGCTGGCTGGGCGAGCGCGGCCTGAAGCCCGACCGCCTGGCTGGCTGGATCGGCCTGGCCGGCCCTTACGACTTTTTGCCCATCGGCGACCCGGAGGTCAAGGTGGCCTTCAATTGGCCCGAAACCCCGGCCGACTCGCAGCCGATCCAGCATGCCGATGCGAAGGCGCCGCGCACGCTGCTGATCGCCGGCAGTGCCGACACCGTGGTCAACGCGGAGCGCAACACCGAAGGCCTGGCCCGCAAGCTGCGCGCCGCCGGTACCGAGGTCGAAGTGCGCCTGGTCGAGGGGCTGGGCCACGTGCGCACCGTCGCCGCGCTGGCACGCCCGCTGGACTGGGTGGCCCCGGTGCTGCATCCGGTGCTGGATTTCATCGGCGGGCCGGGCGTGGGCCAGGGTTGAGTGCCCGTCTCGGCCTTACGACCGGGACAGCGCCAGCAGTTCTTCTTCCTCGAAACCAGCGGCCCGCCGTGCGGCCAGATTGAACGGCGCACGTGGCCGCGGTGCTTGGTAA
>JAQGMQ010000836.1 GCA_028292305.1 Rhodoferax sp. | reverse complement strand
GCGGGAAAAGGGGCTGTCCGGGAATTCGCTGGGCGCGGCGAAGCGGTCCCAGCCGGCAAGGGCGCCGGGCCGGTTGGTGATCGACATGGGTGTTTGCAATGAAGTGTTCGAGGGTGGTGGCGCTCGGCGATTCTGGCGCCAACGCCGTCTTGGCGAGGCGCGAAATCCGCATATCGAATCCCGCAAATCAGCAACCGTTGACCTGCGCCGCACGAGCGGCGTTTGCAGCTTGGCGCATATGCAAACGCAGAAAGCTTCGTTGGTGAATGGCGGCGTGTTTCCTACCATGGCCGCTCACCCCTGCCGTGCGGCGCCCTGCCGGCGCGTGGGCACACGCAGCAAACCAAACCGACCTGGAACCGACGCATGGACCACCTCCCTCTCGCCACCCCCAACCGCCGCGACACGCTGAAGCGGCTCGCCTCGATGGCCACCTTCGGCAGTGGCGGCCTGGCATTGGCGGCCTGCTCACGCGACGAAAGTCCACAGGTGAAGACCGCAGCACCGGCCATCGTGAAAGCCGTGGGCGAGAAGGTGGCATTCAAGTACCCCGACAACCCGTCGTTCGACCTGGTCTACCTGGCCGACCAGCTGGGCTACTTCGAAGGCGGCAACACGCGGCCCCACTACGTCGGCAAGATCGCGGCGCCGCAGATCATTCCGCTGGTGGGCACCGGCGAGATCGACTTCGGCGCCCGCATGGTGCCGCTGGTGATCTCGGCCATCGCCGCCGGGGCCGACATCAAGGTGGTGGCGGCCGGCGGCAAGACGCTGGAAGAAGCGCCGCACATGAAGTACTTCGTGCGCAAGGATTCGGGCATCACCACGCCCAAGCACCTGGAAGGCAAGACCATCGGCATCAACAGCTTCGGTGCCTGCGCCGAGTTCGTCACCAAGACCTACCTGCGGCAAAAGGGGGTGGACGTCAGCAAGATCAACTTCGTGGTGATTCCCGACGACAAGGCCGAGCAGACCCTGGTCTCGCGCAACACCGACCTGGCCATCATCCACGCGCCCTTCTCGGGCCGCGCCGACCACGTGCCCGAACTGGTGCGGCTGTGGAGCGACTGGGACCTGGACGGCGGCCTGGGCGGCATGGCGCCGTACAGCGCGCACGGCAAGTTCATCCGCGAGAACCCGGGCGCCGTGCGCGACGTGGTCACCGCACTGGCCAAGGCCGCGAACTGGGTCAACGCCAACCCCGAGGCGTCGCGCAAGCTCACGTTCGAACGCATCAAGCTGCAACTCGACTACGTGGACCGCTTCGCCTACATCAAGGACCTGGTGGTGACCGAGCCGCCGATCCAGTACTACATCGACGTGCTGCAGAACGAAGGCAAGCTGGCCGCCGGCAAGGTCGACATCCGCGACGTCTACACCAACGACTTCAATCCCTACGCCACCGCGCCGACAACAGCCACCAAGGCCTGAAACCCCATGAACTCCCCACGCTCATCGCATCGCGTATCACTAAACCTCGAAGGGATGCGTCAGTACCTTCGGGCGGCCGGGCGCCACTGACATGACCACCAAGATCACCGCGCGCGGCCTGCGCAAGGACTACGGGGTGCGCGATGCGGGCCAGGCGGCCAGCAGCATCACCGTGCTGCGCGACTTCGACCTGGACATCCGCGAGGGCGAGTTCATCTCGGTCCTCGGGCCATCGGGTTGTGGCAAGTCGACCTTCCTCAGCATCCTGGCCGGGCTGACCGAACGCAGCGCCGGCAGCATCGCCATCAACGGCCGCCCGCTGACGGGCATCAACCCGGACCAGGGCGTGGTGTTCCAGGGTTATGCGCTGTTCCCGTGGCGCACGGTGATCGAGAACATCGCGGTGGGCCTGGAGATTCGCGGCGTGCGCAAGGCCGAGCGCCTGCGCACCGCACACGAGTACCTGGAGTTGGTCGGCCTGCACGGCTTTGCCGACCGCTACCCGCATGAGATCTCGGGCGGCATGAAGCAGCGCGTGGCCATCGCCCGCTCGCTGGCCTACCAGCCCGACGTGTTGTTGATGGACGAACCCTTCGCCGCGCTCGACGCGCAGACCCGCGAGATTTTGCAGGGCGAGCTGCTGCAGATCTGGGAGCGCTACAAGAAGACCATCGTCTTCATCACGCACAGCCTGGACGAAGCCATCTTCCTGTCGGACCGGGTGGCGGTGATGACCCGGCGCCCCGGCAGCATCAAGGAGATCATCGACATCGACCTGCCGCGCCCACGCCAGGCGGAGCTGCGCAACACCGAGGCCTTCGTGCACCTGCGCCAGCGGGCCTGGGACGTGCTGAAGGACGAGGTCCAGATGGGCCAGCCCGGCGCCGTGCCCAAGCCGCTGGGGGCCACCGCCGATCCGCGCGAGCGGGCCGAAGCCGAAGCCGAAGCCGCAGACCTCGCCTTCGCCACCGCCGCCAACCCGGGTGGCGAGGCGCCGCCACGCGTCGGCATGGGCCGGCACGCCACCACGGCAGGAGCCGCGACATGAGCCCCTCGCAACCAGCCGTGCCCATGGCAACGGCCATCACGCCACCGGCCATCCAACGCCCGCGCCTGCACCTCGGCGACCGCGCGCTCGGCATCGGCGGCATCCTCGCCTTCGTGATGCTGTGGGAGCTGCTGCCGCGCACCGGCATCGTGAGCGACACCTACCTCAGCCCGCCGTCGCAGGTGGTGGATGCGATCGCCCAGCTCGCACGTTCGGGCGACCTGGGCAAACACGTCGCGGCCAGCCTGCAACGATCGCTCAGCGGCCTGCTGATGGCCGAGGTGCTGGGCGTGCCGCAGGGCCTGCTGATGGGCTGGATACAGCGCCTCGAAGCCAAGGTCGATCCTGTGCTGCAGCTGA
>JAQGMQ010000128.1 GCA_028292305.1 Rhodoferax sp. | reverse complement strand
CGACTATCCGGACACCTACAAGTAAGCCGCGCGGTGAGCATCAATCTCTCTCCACCCACCGCCGCCGGCCTGCCGCAAGCCAGCGAGGGGCCGTTCGATCCGGCCTTGCTGGCGCGCATGGCGAACGAGCTGTTTGCGTCCCTACCGGGGACCTCCACCGGAACATCCACGGGCACGTCGCCGTTCGCCTCCCCGAGCGCCATCACCGCGCCGCACGGCGTGCAGGCGCCGGTCAACATCGCGCCCGCCGGCTCGCCGCTGGTGAGCCCTGCAGGCTTCGGCCCCAGCGTGCCCGGTACGCCGATCCCGCAAGGCCAGATCCCCGGCACCAACCTGATTCCGGGCTCGCCCATGCAGGTGCTGTCGCTGGCCAACCGCGCACCCGCGCTGGCGCCGCATGCGGTGGCCGGCAACGGTGTGCCCGACAACGCGCTCAGCGCCGTGCCGGGCTACGATCCGCGTTTTGCCAGTGGGGTGCAGGGCGTGCCTGAAGCGCATGCTGCCTCGCCGGGTCAGGCCGCGTCGGCGCCCGTGTCGCCTTTCTATTTCGTCGGCGACCACTACGGCCAGCCTTCGCCGGGTGGCCGTGCGGCGCCTGCAATCCTGCCAAGCGCCAAGGCCTCGCCAGCGCCGGTGCATGACGCGCTCAGTGCCTTTCCCTATGCCGATCCAGCGGGTGATGACTTGCGGCGTTTGCTGGCCTCCAGATCGTCGACACCGTCGCACCAGTCCATCGGCGCACCGGCTGCGTCGAGCGAGCCGAAGTACTACTTCGTCGACTCGGTGCGTCTCGCCAGCGGCTATGTCACGCCGGCAACGAAACACCCGCACGGCACGTCGCAGAGTGCCCCGGCTGCCACCTCGCAGGCCGACGCAAGCCGGCATCCGGCGTTCGACGTGAATGCGGTGCGCCGCGACTTTCCGATCCTGCAGGAACGCGTCAACGGCCGGCAACTGGTGTGGTTCGACAACGCCGCCACCACCCACAAGCCGCAGGCCGTGATCGACCGCATCAGCCACTTCTACGCCCACGAGAATTCCAACATCCACCGCGCCGCGCACGAGCTGGCGGCGCGCGCCACAGACGCCTACGAAGGCGCGCGTGAACGGGTGCGCCAGTTCATCAACGCGCCCGAGGTGGAGGAGGTGATCTTCGTGCGCGGCACCACCGAGGCCATCAACCTCGTGGCCAAGAGCTGGGGCGGGCAACACGTGTGCGAGGGCGACGAGATCATCGTCTCGCACCTGGAGCACCACGCCAACATCGTGCCCTGGCAGCAACTGGCCGCGGCCAAGGGTGCCCGCCTCCGCGTGATCCCGGTGGACGACAGCGGCCAGGTGCTGCTCGACGAATACCGCAAGCTGTTGAACGACCGCACCAGGATCGTCGCCGTCACGCAAGTGTCGAACGCGCTCGGCACCGTGGTGCCCGTCAAGCAGATCGTCGAGCTGGCCCACCGCGCCGGTGCGCTGGCGCTGGTCGACGGCGCGCAGTCGGTGTCGCACATGCGGGTCGACGTGCAGGACATCGGCGCCGACTTCTTCGTGTTCTCCGGCCACAAGCTGTTCGGCCCGACCGGCATCGGCGTGGTCTGGGGCAAACGCGCGGTGCTGGAAGACATGCCACCCTGGCAGGGCGGCGGCAACATGATCGCCGACGTGACCTTCGAGAAGACCGTGTTCCAGCCGATCCCGAACAAGTTCGAGGCCGGCACCGGCAACATCGCCGACGCGGTGGGCCTGGGCGCGGCCATCGACTATGTGAACCAGGTCGGCATCGAGAACATCGCGCGCTACGAACACGAGCTGCTGGTCTACGGGATGCAGCAGCTAGGTGCGATCCAGGGCGTGCGCCTGGTGGGCACCGCGGCCGACAAGGCCAGCGTGATGTCCTTCGTGCTGGCTGGCTACACCACCGAAGAAGTGGGCCACGCGCTGAACGACGAAGGCATCGCCGTGCGCACCGGCCACCACTGCGCGCAGCCGATCCTGCGCCGCTTCGGTGTCGAGACCACGGTGCGCCCATCACTCGCGTTCTACAACACCTTCGACGAGATCGACCGGCTGGTGGCGGTGGTGCGTCGGCTGGCTGGGCAACGCGCGGCGGCGTCGCGCTGAGCCTGCGAGAGCGCAGTCAGCGCGTGCTGACCTGGCGGCGCATTACTGGTACATGCCGCCCGACACTTCAATGCGCTGCCCGGTCATCCAGCGGTTGTCGGGTTGCAGCAGGGCCGAGATCGCGGCGCCGATGTCGTCGGGCTGGCCGACACGGCCCATCGCCGTTTGCGACGCGACGAAGCTGTTGAGCTGGGCGTTGTCGCGTACCGCGCCGCCGCCGAAATCGGTCTCGATGGCGCCGGGCGCGATCACGTTCACAGCGATGCCGCGCGGGCCGAGTTCCTTGGCGAGGTAACGCGTCAAGGTCTCAATGCCACCCTTCATCGACGCATAGGCCGCATAACCCGGCAACGAAAAACGCGCCAGCCCGCTCGAAATGTTGACGATGCGCCCGCCGTCGTTGATCAGCGGCAGCAGCTTCTGGGTCAGGAAGAAGCTGCCCTTCAAATGCACGTTCACCATCGTGTCGAACTGCGCTTCGGTGGTGTCGGCAAATGCGGCATGCACACCGGTACCGGCGTTGTTCACCAGGTAGTCGAAGCGCTCGCGCTGCCACACGCGGGTCAGCTCGGCGCGCACACGCTCGGCAAACGCGGCAAAGCTGCCGCTTGCGGCCACGTCGAGTTGCAGCGCCACGGCGCGGCCGCCCAGCGCTTCGATCTGTTGGACGGTGTCCTGTGCCTGGGCTTCGCCCGAGTGGTAGGTCAGGATCACGTCGACGCCGCGTCGGGCAAGATGCAAAGCGGTGTTCTGGCCGAGGCCGCGGCTGGCGCCGGTGATGAGTGCGATGGGGTGGGTCATGTCGGTGATCTCAGGTTGGTTGCGATGGATTGGACTTTAGTGAAAGACAATCAACCGATAAATACGCTGAAATCAGCCACACTGTTCAACCACCGAGAACAATAAGGACCGTCGCCATGGAACTGGACGCGCTGCGCATCTTCGTCACGGTAGCCAAACTCAGCAGCTTCACCCGCGCCGCGGAGCAACTCGGCCTGCCGAAGGCGCGCGTGTCGACCGCCGTGCAACAGCTGGAAGCCGAGCTGGGCGCGCGGCTGTTGCACCGCACCACGCGCAGTGTGCGGCTGACGCCCGATGGCGAGCAGTTCCTGGACCGTTGCAAGGCCCTGTTGGCCGATGCGGACGAGGTGCAAGCACTGTTCCAGCAGGGCTCGGCCGGCTTGCGTGGACGGCTGCGTGTCGATCTGCCGGTGCACATCGCGTGCCACATGGTCCTGCCGCGGCTGCCCGAATTCATCGCCGCCCACCCGCAACTGGAGATCGAGCTGAGCACCACGGACCGCCGCGTCGACCTGGTGCACGAAGGCTTCGACTGCCTGCTGCGCGTCGGGTCGCTCAGCGACTCAGGCCTGGTGGCGCGGCGGCTCGGCACGCTGGCCATGGTCAACGTAGCGAGCCCGGCGTACCTCGCGGCCTATGGCGTGCCACACACGCTGGACGATTTGGACGCCCACCGGCAGGTGCGTTATGCGCCCACGCTCGGCGGCGCGCCCGGCGTGTGGGACTACCGCGACGGAGACCAGTGCGCAACCCATCCGATGGCCAGCGTGATCACCGTGACACACACCGACGCCTACCAGGCCGCCTGCCTCGCCGGCCTGGGCCTGATCCAGGTCCCGCTGCTGAGCGTGCGCGCCTTGATCGCCGAAGGCCGGCTGGTCGAGGTCCTGCCGGCTTTTGTCGCCGAGCCGATGCCGGTGTCGCTGATGTACCCGAACCGGCGCAACCTGTCGAAGCGGGTACAGGCCTTCATGGCCTGGCTGGCCGAGATATTGGCGCCTGCATTGGCCTGATGGAGCGCGCCGCCGGCGCCCTGGCGGGTGACGCGGCACAAGCCATCCACCGGCAAGAAAGCCCCGACCGGGAAATCCCCTGTCAGGGCGAACCAGCCCACAGGGCCAGGAGACAGGCGGCGGGGCGCCAATGGTGACCATCGCCGCAGCCCATGAAAGACGCAACGATAGGCCTGCGCCTGGCGTGTGGCAAGGAAGCAAAACGAGTTAGCTAAGCCGGGGTCGTCCTATGCGTGGGAGATCAGGTGGTCGTGACGGTGTGCTGTTGTCGCCGCTGCAGGGAATCTGTTAAAAAGTGCCCCTTGCCCTTTTGGCATGCATCCACCTCGTTTTTATTGCGCATGACTGACTCTGCCCAATCGGTCACCAGCTCCAAGATGCATTCAGATTTCCGTCATGAAGTCCGCAAATTGAGAACTTGGCTGGCTAACAACCGTTACGTCGATGACTACGATTTTTGGTGGCCCGATCAAGGTGTCGTGGGTACCTTTCAAAGGTTTGTCGGCTCCGTGCGGGTGCAAGATTGGACAGAAGAGGATGTCACCGATCTGCTATATGTTTTGGAGAATTCCAGCACTGGATATTTAGTCGAGCTGCTCGCCGAGAACGAGGCCATGACAATTGCCATCGCCACACATTCGCTTGCGCGCGGCGGCCTTGCGAGCGACGACATCGCTGAGCAGTTGGCATATTGCGACCAGCAATGCGAAGAGGCAGAAGCTTTGTTGATCCAGTTTGCACAGCACCCGCACGAGAGAACGCGGCGCATGGCACTGCTATCGTTGGCGCGACTACAGTCTGCTGCGGTGCCCATGCTTGCGATTACCGCTTGGAATACCGGGGATGAGTTTCAACGGATAGGGGCGTTGTCGGCGCTCGATACGATTAGCTCAGATCTGTTCTCTTCATACCTTTCGCAGGTGCACCTAGACGGGCGAGCGCATCTCGTCGCGTATGCGCGCAAGTGGGGTGCCACGGCTGGGAAAAAGTAGCAATCCGCACCGACCAAGACGTGACCGGGAGAGCCTGGGTCGGGCGACCTGCAAAGCGGCCGAAAAAGACTAGCGGCCCTTGTGGTTCAAGGTGTGCAGCCGCTCTCGGCATTGTGGATGAAGGCGTCGTCGGCCCAGCCGTCCCACGGGCCGGTGACCACGTCGAAGAACTCCCGCGCGCGGGCGTATCGCTCGCCATGCGGCATCTGGGCCTCGCGGCCGAAGTTGAGCGCGGCGTCGGGGTTCGAGGTGGTGACGATGTTCCAGCCTGCGCGGCCGTTGCTCAGGTGGTCGAGCGAGGCGACGCCGCGCGCGATGTGGAAGGGCTCGTCGAAGGTGGTCGACGCGGTGGCCACCAGCCCGATGTGTCCGGTGGCCTGGCTCGGCGCCGACAGCAGCGTGAACGGCTCGAACGAGCTCACCGTGTGGCTGCGCCGCAGCGCCTCCATCGGCATGTTGAGCACGGCCGGGTGGTCGGCCACGAAGAACGCGTCGAAGCAGGCGCGCTCCAGCGGGCCGGCGCCATCTTTTGCGAGGCATAGAAGGCCTGCATGGTGCGGTCGTAGCGGGCCACGTCGCCGCTGGTGTCGGCCGGCGGATTCCGATCGTGCGACAACACAGCGCTCTGCGGCAGGCGCGGCTTGATGGCGGCGGGCCGCTCGGTGTCGGCCTGGCCGATGCTTATGCGCCAAACGTGGTTGGGCACCGGCGCGGCTGTCATGCCGGTGCCTGGAGCGAATCGGTAATAAGGAATCGCGATTTCATTCGTTCCTTTGCAGTGCGCCGCTTCGCAGAATACGAGCGTCGATCGAACCGCCCCGGTGTTCGGTCTGGTTCATCTTCGAAAGGCCCGCCATGTCCCATCCCTCGCTCGAGGTTGTCACCGATCATTCCGCCTCGCCTCCCTGGTGGCTGACATTGCGCGACCTGCTGATCGCCATGGCCGTGGTGGTGTCGATG
>JAQGMQ010000059.1 GCA_028292305.1 Rhodoferax sp. | reverse complement strand
AGGAAGCCGCAGAAAAAGCGCGGAAGACTTCGGCCTACGGCGCTCTCTGGTTGTTCATCTCCTTGCTGATGGGAGCGTTCGTGGCCAGCCTGGCTGCAACGTTTGGCGGACGGCAGCGGGATCTGTGAGGTCTGGGTTTTTTTAAGTCAACAGAAGGAGACTGATATGCGTTCTTTGTTATTGTTTTTCCTGGGCGTGCCAATTCCAATCATCATTTTGATTGCGTTGTTCATTCGCTAGTGGGCATTCGTGTTGCCTTGCCTTGCCGCAGGCGGTAGAGCGCTAGGCTCGGGCCGATAACCACCACCCTCACCCCAGCCCTCTCCCGCACGCGGGAGAGGGAGCAATACCGACGGCAGCAAGCGCAGCGACGCGTTCCGGTTTTGGTATCCCGAACTCTCACCAACCCCTCCATATGCGGCGAGGAGCGGAGGGTTTGGTTGATCAGGGATGGCGTTTGTTGAGCCGCAGGCGCCGGCGCGACTACCGGTCAGCGGCGTCAACAAGCATTGACTGATCAACCAGACCCTTCGAAAAGCCCAGGGCTGGCCGCATAGGCGAACTCTGAACGCATGGCGCCAGTCACCCCACAAACGGCACCTCCCAAACCCCATCCCCCCCCACGGCAAACAACCGCCTCCCCTCGGCCCCGTCCACCCGCCACCCCCCGGTGAACTCCCCAAACGCCGGCAGCACCCCCACCCCCGGATCAAAACAGAAACAAGCCAGCCGCAACCGGTCCCGCCCCACCCCGCGCAGCTCCAAGGCCGGGTGCACATGCCCTGCCAACACATGGTGCGTCGCATGGGTCTGCGGATGGTGACAAGCGGCAAACGGACCCAGCAGCCAGGGCTCGGTCACCACCTCGATGCCGAGAGACGGCGGCGGGTCGCCCGCGCGTTTGTCGTGGTTGCCGCGCACCAGCACCATCGCCACGCCGGCATGTCGCGCGCGCCAGCCGTGCAGCGCCTCGAAAATGGATGCGGTCCGCGAAGCCGCGGCGTGCAGGAAGTCGCCGAGGAAAACCACCTGGCGCGGCGCCAACGCGAGCAGCAGGCGATCGAGCCGCAGCAGATTCTCCTGCGTCGTGCCCCCTGGCACGGGCTGGCCCAAGGCCCGAAAAGCCGCCGCCTTGCCGAGGTGCAGATCGGCCACCCACAACACGCGCCGCGCCGGCCACCACAAGGCCCGGTCGGGGAGCAGCCACAAGGTCTCGCCCGCGCAGGTGATGGCCAGCGAGGCGGGGGCGCAGGTATTCGAATTTGGCGGCGTCGACATGGGCAACAGTGTCACCCCATCTTGCGGCGCCGTACCCGCGGCGTGCGCGCTGCCGCCGCGCGCGGCTCCTGGGTGAAGCCGAGCGCCTCATGCACCCGCGCGGCTTCCGTTTCGGCAGGCAACGTGCCGCCCGCCGAGCGTTCCAGCTGCTGCACCATGCGTGCGATGCGGTCGGCCAGCGACTCGTTCGACAGCTTCTCGCGGAAGCGTTCCACCATCAGCGGAAACGCAAACGGCGTTGCGCGCGCCGGCGTGCGCAGCACCAGGCTTTGGCCCTGCATGCGGGCTAGCGTGTCGGCCAGGCGCTGGATGTCCAGTTCGTCCTGCAGCAGTTCCTGTTCGGCCTGCAGCAGCAGGCCGTTGGCCGGGTCGTATTTGCGGAACACCTCGTAGAACAGCGCCGACGAAGCCTGCAGTTGCTTGTTGCTGCGGCGCTCGTTCGGATGGCTCTGAAAGATCAGGCCGGACACGCGTGCGATCTCGCGGAAGCGGCGGCGCGCAAGCTCGCTGGCGTTCAGGCTGCCGAGCACCTCGGCGAGCAAGGTCTCGTTGGCCGCAGGCAGCAGGAAGCGCGGCAGCAGCGTGGCCCAGTCGACCTCGTTGGCGCTCAGCAGCTCGAAGCCGTAGTCGTTCACGGCGATGGAAAACGTGCCGGCCTGTTCGCGGGCGGCGCGCCAGGCGATCAGGCTGGCCAGCCCGATGTGCACGTGCCGGCCCGCGAACGGGTACAGGAACAGGTGCCAGCCCTCGCGGCTGTGCAGCACTTCGGCCAGCAGCGTGGTGGGCGTGGGCAGCGCCGACCAGGCCTGTTGCAGCGCGAGCAGCGGGCGCACGTTCTGCATCTCGGGGCTGTCAAAGTGTTGGGCGGCAGCCTCGGCCATGAGCTGCACCATGGCGTCGGCCAGCGTGTTCGACAACGGCATGCGGCCACCGTTCCAGCGCGGGATGGTGGCGCGGCCCGGTGGCGCACGTTTCACGTAGGCCGTCATCTCGTGCACCTTCACCAGCTCGAGTGCGCGGCCGGCAAACACGAAGCAGTCGCCGGGCTTCATGCGCGCCACGAAGCTCTCTTCCACCGAGCCCAGCCGCGCACCACCGGCGCCACCACCCCCGCTCCAGAACTGCACGCGCACACTGGCGTCGCTGGTGATGGTGCCGATGTTCATCCGGTGCCGCCGCGCCAGCCGCGCGTCGGGTACGCGCCACACGCCTTCGTCGTCGGGTGCCACGCGGTGGTAGTCGGGGTACACGGCGAGCGATGGACCGCCCTGGCGCACGAAGTCGAGGCACCACTGCCAATGCGCGTCCGACAGGTGGCGGTAGGCCGCCGTCTGCCGCACTTCGGCACGCAGTGCTTCGGGCAGGAAGCCGCCGCCGAGCGCCACGGTCACCAGGTGTTGAACCAGCACGTCCAGCGGCTGCTGCAAGGGCCGGCGCGCCTCGATGCGGCCGGCCTGCACGGCCACGCGCACGGCAGCCGCCTCCACCAGCTCCAGGCTGTGGGTCGGCACGAGCGTGATGCGCGACGGCCGGCCCGGCGCGTGGCCCGAGCGGCCCGCGCGCTGCAGCAGCCGCGCCACCCCCTTGGCCGAGCCGATCTGCAGCACCTGTTCCACCGGCAGAAAGTCCACACCCAGGTCCAGGCTCGAGGTGCACACCACGGCCTTGAGCTGGCCGGCCTTCAGCCCGGCCTCGACCCAGTCGCGCACCTCGCGGTCGAGCGAGCCGTGGTGCAGCGCGATGCTGCCGGCCCAGTCGGGCCGCGCCTCCAGCAGCGCGCGGTACCAGATCTCCGATTGCGACCGCGTGTTGGTGAACACCAGCGTGGCGGCACAGGGCTCGATGTGGGCGATCACCTGCGGCAGCATCTGCAGGCCCAGGTGGCCGGCCCAGGCGAAGCGCTCCATGCGGGTCGGCAGCAGCGTGTCGATGGTCAGCTGCTTGGTCAGCTTGCCTTGCACCAGCAGCGGTGGCGGCTGGCCCTCGGCCGGTGTGCCGATCAGGCTGTCCATGGCCTCGTCGAGGTTGCCGAGCGTGGCCGACATGCCCCACACACACAGCGCCGGCTGCCACTGCCGGAGCCGCGCCAACGCCAGCTGCACCTGCACGCCGCGCTTGTTGCTCAGCAGCTCGTGCCACTCGTCGACCACCACCATGCGCACCGACGACAACACCTCGCGTGCGTCGGCACGCGCCAGCATCAGCGACAGGCTCTCGGGCGTGGTCACCAGCGCGGTCGGCAGGCGTTTGGCCTGGGCACTGCGCTGGGCCGCGCTGGTGTCGCCGGTGCGCAGGCCCAGACTCCACGGCTGGAGCCCGGGCACCGCGTCGTGCAAGGCGGCGAGCGAGAGCTGCAGTGTGCGTTCGGTGTCGGCCGCCAGGGCGCGCATCGGCGTGAGCCACAGCACCGTCAACGGCGCGGGTCCGCGGCCCGCGGCTTCGCGCGTGGAGAACGTCTGCAGCGCGGCCAGCCACGCGGCATAGGTCTTGCCGGCACCGGTGCTCGCGTGCAGCAGGCCCGACTGACCCGCGGCCACGGCGCGCCACACCGTGCGCTGAAACGGAAATGCCTTCCAGCCGCGCGTGGTGAACCAGGCGGCCAACGCCGAGCCGATTTCACGCGACAACGCGGGTGTCTTCATCTGGAGTTGAAGCGAGTGGGCAACATGTGTTTCGCACATGTGGCCATGTAGCGGAAGATCAAGCTCAGCCCAGGCCTTCCAGTTGCGCCACGGAGCGCGCGTCCAGGCACCACACGTCGAGCCGGAAATCAGGTTCCTGCAGCGAACTCAGCCGCGGCATCGCCAGGCGTGCATGCAGCAGGTCGTGCACCGCGTCGCCGTCCAGCATGCAGCCCGCGATGGGCCGGCGCCAATGGCAGGCCAGCACGGTGCCGCCAGGGCGCAAGGTGGCCCGCACTTTGTCGATCAGGCGCGCCAGTTGCTGCAGCGTGAGGTAGTACAACACTTCGCTGAGTACGATCAGATCGAAATTCTCCTCGGGCCAGCCGTCGGGCAGCCAGGCCTGCCGCACTTCTGCGTGGGGCCAGGCGGCCAGGCGCGCACGCGCCAGCGGCACGGCCTGTGCCGAGCCATCCGACACCAGCAATCGGTCGCAACGCGGCGCCAGTGCGGCCGACAACTCGCCATTCGCGCAACCCGGCTCGAAAACCGCCGCATAGTGCCGGGCCGGCAGGCAGGCCAGGGTGATGGCGCGTTTGCGCGCCTCGTACCAGCGAGTGCGGAAGTGCCACGGGTCGTCGCTGTGGGTGAACAGGGCGTCGAAATAAGCGACACCCGGGTTGGCTTGATGCATGGGCTCAGACAAAGAAGAATTCCGTTCGGCGCGCGGCGCGGGCCAGGATCTCGGGGCCCAGCACGGGCTCGGTTTCGGCGCCGCCGCGGGCCGCCAGCTGGCTGCCGTGCAACGCCAGCGCGGCAGTCTTCGCCGCCAGCGCCGCTGCGTCCAGTTCGAACGCCATCAGGCGATGCCATGGCACGCGCGGGTCGCCGGGGCGGGCCCAGTGCCACATCCACACCGGCGCTTCCATGAACCTGCAGCCGATGCGCGCGCAGACGCCGGCCACGGCCACACCGGTGGCGTCATGGTCGGGATGGCCGTCAAGTCGCCAGGTGCTGACCACCACGTCGGTGCGCTGCAACGCGAGGTGCAGCCCCGACACCAGCTGCGGCGCATGCAGCCGCACCCGGCCATCGGGCACGCCGAAACGCACCATGCCTTCGCGGCGCAGGCCCAAGGCTTCGAGACCTTGGGCGCTCTCGGCGCGGCGTTGCCTTGCCAGCAGGTTTGGCGGCCAGGCGGCGTCGCCCGCATGGCTGGCTTCGCCGTCGGTCACGGCGACCACCAGGCCCACGCCGCCACGTGCCGCGTGGGCGGCCAGCAGCCCGCCGCAGGCCAGTACCTCGTCGTCCGGGTGCGGTGCCACCACCACGAGCCGCACGCCATGCGGCAGCCACTCGTTGAGCGACAGGCAGCGCACCGCCGGCAGCGCGGGCCAGTTCTGCCAGCTCGCCTCGGACGTGCCGCCGCCTTCGATGCGGCGGCTGCCGGCGTCGCCCGCACTCGCGGCGTCGCACAGGTCAACCGGTGTGGACCCGTCTACAACGCCCATGGGTGCTCCTGCGCCACCGCCAGTCTTTCGCCCAGCCCGGCGAAGTCGCGCTCGGCATGGCTCTGGCGGATGTACACCGGCAGATCGGCCGCGGCCTGGGCGAAACGTGCGTCGCGGCAGAAGGGGGTGGCGCCCAACGCGCGACCCACTTCGTCGAGCACGAGCCGGGCGGTCTGCTCCGCCGCCTGGCGTGCCCGCAGAGCCACCACGGAGGCATCGTCCGCTGGGTGGCTGTCGATCCAGGCGGCCGCTTCGCGCAGCAACGCGGCCGTGGACTCCAGCGCCACGTCGACCTTGCCCAGCGCGGCCAGACGGAAGGGGGTACGCGCGCGTTCGGGCGTGGCCGCCACGGCGTGGTGCAAGGCGTCGGCCAGGCCCAGCGCGCCGCCATGCCAGCAAGCCGCTATGCCTGCGCCGCCTTGCCAAAAGCCGGGCCGGGCCAGGTAGGCGCCGGGCTCGCCGACCAGGTGGCCAGTCGCGCCATGAAAACTCACGTCCAGGCTGCTGCTGCCGGCCATGCCCACGGCGCACCAGTTCTGTGTGGCGACTTCGATGCCCGGTTGGGCCATCGCCACCTGCACCAGCTGCGGGCCGCGGCCGTCCGCGAACCACGCGGTCATCAGGCCATGACTTACATGGGCAGCACCCGAGCACCAGGCCTTGCAGCCCTGCAGCGTGACGCGTCCGTCGGCGCTGTCGGTGTCCACTGTCACCAGCACACGCTGGCCTGGCGGCTCGGCGGCCCACATGCCCCAGGTCGGATGTTCGTGGCCGGGCAGTGTTGCTGCATGGCCCAGCTCCTGCATGACGGCCAGTGCATCGGTATGGCCTTCGTACAGCTTGGCCAGCGACAGGTCGTGCGCGGCCACCGCGGCCAGCGCCTGCCAGCGCAGCAAGGTGCTGCCGCGGCCGGGCATGGGCAGTCGGTCGAGTGCGTGCGCGGCCAGCAGCGACAACCACGCCGGTGGTTTGCCGCCATTGCCGGCGTCCTTCAATGTGTGCCGCAGGTCGGCCAGCAAGTCGCTGCGTTCCGGTGGTGCGGAGTCCATGCGTTTCATGAGGTCGCCACCCCCGCGGCCGGCACCAGCGCGGCCACCAGCGCCTGGCCTTGGGCCAGGGCCACGCGTTGCAGCGTGGCGCCGAAGCCTTCGGGTGCGCGGTAACGGCGGCGTGCGCTGGTGACCACGCGCGGCGCGGCCGACCAGGCAATGGAGGCGCCGCTTTCGCGCAGCGCGTCGACCAGTGCCACGTCTTCGCTGCTGGCCAACGCGCGAAAGCCGCCGACGCCGCGGTAGGCCGCGGCGCTCACGCCGAGGTTCGCGCCGTGGATGTGGCGGTGGCCATCGGCGTCGGTGTAGGTGGCTTCGAAGTGGCGCTGCATGTGCGCGCCGCGCAGACCCCATTCGCCCCAGTCGCGGACTTCGATGGTGCCGCACACGGCGTCGCTCTGCAGTGCCAGTTGTTCCGCGATCCAGCCGGGCCCGACCACCGAGTCGGCGTCGGTGAAGGCCAGCCAGCGTGCGCCGCCGTTCAAGGCCAGCTCGGCGCCGCGGGCGCGGGCGATGCCGACATTGCGGGCATCGACCGCCAGCGTGATGGCGCCCATGCGGCGGGCGATGTCGGCGGTGGCATCGGCGCAGCTGTCCAGCACCACGACCACGCGCACCTCCTCACCGGCAAGCCGGGGGCATTGCGCGGCGACGGCCAGAGAGCGCAGGCAGTCGGAGATATGCACCTCTTCATCATGCGCGGGAACAACAACGCCAATCATGGAAACTCCAATGTCGAATGCAATGAACTAAACGGGCAGCAAGCCAGGTTCACAAAGTAACGAGCATCGGCGAGCTGCGCTGTGGGGCCGTGGCGCGGCGTCCTGTAGTCCAAAGCGGCTGGCGGGCCGGGCCCACCGGCGCACACGCTACCGTGCCGGAACCAGCCAACGCGCCGTCCTACGCCAGCACGCGGTAGCCGCATCCGTGCGTGGCCGCCTCGGCGGTCTAGGCTCGGTGCGGGGCTGTATCCCGCAGCCCGTGTTCGGCAGAGGTGGCCCTTTGAATATCCTTGATCTCATGCAGTGGCCGGCCATGGCGCTGAGCGTTCTCGCGTCGTGGCTGGTGGCCTCGAAGCAGCGGCGCAAACGCGGCTGGGGCTTCTGGGTGTTCATCGTCAGCAACGTGTTGTGGGTGGCCTGGGGCCTGCATTCGGGCGCGCCCGCGCTGGTGGCACTGCAGTTCTGCCTGGCGGCGATGAACATCCGTGGCGCCTTCAAGGCCGAGGCGCCCAAAGACGATGCCAAGGCCGCGCAGGCCCAGGCCGGTCATTGAATGGCGACACCATGGGCGGCGCGCACCGGCACCTGCGATCCGCCTGCGCTACCGAGGCTGCCTGCGTTATGCGCGTGACCCGGCCCGGAATCCGATCAAGATTTCGGAACCGCAGCTCCAGGGCATCAGCCGCCAAGCGGCAACGCTACCGTGCCGGCCAAAGCCACCCGCGTGATGGGCTCGCTGCTGGCCACCACCACCGCACGGCCGCCATCGCCGGCGAAGTCACCCAGTGCGGACCACAGCGCCCGCACCGACGGCCCATCGAGCCCGCCCGTCGGTTCGTCCAGCAGCACCAAGCTGCGACCCGAGGCCAATGCGGCCGCCAGCCAGACCTTGCGCTTGCTGCCCGTGGACAACATGTACATCGGTTTGTCGATGTGTGCGCCGAGGTTGAAGCTCTCGACCAGCGCCTGCCAGCGCGCAGCGTGGAAGCCGGCGTCGCCTTCGCCCAGTGACGCGGTGCAGGCACGCCCGGTGACCGCTTCGAAGGCGTCGGTGGCCGGGTCCACATAGAACAGCTTTTGCCGGTAGGCAGCCGCGTCACGGTCGTGCGCCGTGCCGGCCAGCGTCAGACGCCCGGTCGCCGGCATCGCGCCGGCCAATACCCGCAGCAGCGTCGATTTGCCGCTGCCGGTGTCGCCGTGGAGCTGCGTAACGCCCGGGCCGATGGCGGCCGACCAGCCCCTGGCCAGCGGCGGCTCGCCGGGGTGGCCGAAGCCGATGTTGTCGATCTGGAGTAGTGGCGCGGAAGTTGTGGGCTGGGCAGGCAGAGGCATGCCCGCAACCATACAACAAGCCCGCCATGACCCGGTCATCCAGCGGCTCCGAGGTATGTTGAATTCGGTATGCACAAGATGTTTTCTTCATTGTTCAAGACATGGATAAATCAAGATACTGCCGTTCAAGCAGCTGCAGCACAGCGCAATAACGGAGACAGGATGACCCAGAACATGCAAGGCGCATCGCGTGCGCTTTCCGACTTGCCGCCGGCCAAGGCGGCGCCAGCCACCCGGGCGGTGGCGGGCTCAACCACCAGGTCCGCTGGCCTGCGCAGGGAGGTGGTGGACGTGGTGGTGGTTGGCGGCGGCGGCTCGGGCATGGCCGCCGCGATTGCCGCGGCGGAAGCCGGGGCGCAGGTGATCGTTCTCGAGAAGAACCATGACCTTGGCGGCACCACGCGCCTGTCGGTCGGGTCGATCACCGCCACCGGGACCCGGTTCCAAAAGGCCAAGGGCATTGCGGACACGCCCGACGAACACTTCGACGACATGTCGCTGTTCCTGCCGCCAGAGTTGGAGGCCAAGGAAAACCTGGAGCTGAGACGGGTGCTGGTGGACCACGTGCCCGAGACGCTCGAATGGCTGATCGGCATCGGCCTGTCGTTCTACGGGCCGATGCCCGAGCCGCCGCACCACAAGCCACGCATGCACAACGTGCTGCCCAATTCGCGCGCCTATGCCTACTACCTTGAAAAGGAGTGCCGGCGGCTCGGCGTGGACATCCGCTTGAACGCCCGCGCCCAGCGGCTGGTGCGCGAAGGCGACACGGTGGTGGGCATCGTGGCCGACGTGGCGCAAGGCCCGACCGAGTTCATCGCCAAGGGCGGCGTGATCCTGGCCAGCGGTGACTTCAGCGCCGGCGAAGAGCTCAAGAAGATCCACGTGCCGCACGCCGCCCACGTCGATGCGATCAATCCGGCGAGCACGGGCGACGGCCACGTCATTGCCGAGCAGGTGGGCGGCTGGATTCGCAATGCGGAAGTCATGTGGGGCCCGAGCCTGCGCTTCAAGTCACCCCCTGTTGAGACCTTGCTGCGCAGACTGCCGCCTTACCGGTGGCTCACCAAACCGATGCAGTTCGCGCTGATGAACCTGCCGTTGTGGATGTTCCGGCCGTTCATCACCCGCTTCATGACGGCGTCTCTGGCGCCCGAGCCGGCCATGCTGAAGGCCGGCGCCATTCTGGTCAACCGAAACGGCGTTCGCTTCGGCGATGAACTGGCGCGCCCGGAGCTGGAGGTGCCGAACCAGCCCGGACGCGAGGCCTTCCTGGTTTTCGACGATGCGCTGGCCCGTAAATTCAGCGCCTGGCCGCACTTCGTTTCCACCGCGCCCGGCATCGCCTACGCCTATCTGGCGGACTACAAGCGCACGCGGCCCGATCTTTACTACGAAGCGCCCACGCTGCAGGCCTTGGCCACCCGCATGGGCGTGCCGCCAGCGGTGCTCGAAGCCGAAGTGGCCGCGCACAATGCCGCGCTCGATGCGGCTGCGGGCGACCCACGCCCCAGAGTCGTCCGCGGCCCGTTCTACGCCCTGGGCCCGGCCCAGAGCTGGATCGTCTTCACCGAAGGCGGCCTGGCGGTGTCGGCAAGGCACGAAGTCATCACGCGCCAGGGGGCGCCGATCGCTGGGCTGTATGCGGTGGGCTCCGCAGGGCAGGGCGGGGCGATTCTGGCCGGACACGGCCACCACATCGGCTGGGCCATGACCTCGGGCCGGCGCGCTGGAGGCTTCGTTGCGGCGCGTGCGCGCTCATCCGCGGCAGCCGTGGCCTCTGCCGCACCCGACGCGCACGCGCATGACAAGGGACACCATGAACGAGGCTGAATTCAAGACGCCGACCTATCCGGTGGTCTCTTTCCTGGTGGCGCGCGGCGCGCTGGCCTCGGTGGTGTTGTCGGTGCTGGTCGCGTTGGCCTGCATCGGTGCAGGACTGAGTTCGGGCTGGCTCTGGCTGGTGCCGCTGGGCATCGTCGTGGCTGCCGTGCTGCTCGTGGTGCTGCTGAGCTATGTCGAGGTGTTGCGCATCATCGCCGACACCCTCATCCCCAAGTATTGAGCCTCTGGCAAGCCAAGGATTCGCACATGAACCGAGTGATTGATGTCGACGTTGCCGTGGTCGGCGCGGGGCTGGCCGGGCTGAGCGCCGCCAACCGCGCTGCCGAAGCCGGGCTGTCCGTCGAAGTGTTTGAAAAGAGTGCCGACGAGGCCTATCTCTGCAACAGCCGCTACACCGGTGGGCTGTTCCATATCGCGATGGACGACATGGCCGGCGACCCGGCCTGGGCCAAGGCCAATCTGCAGCAGGCGACCCGCGGCACGGCCGATCCTGCGCTGGCCGATGCATTGACGAAGAATGCCCGCAGAACGCTGGCCTGGCTGTCGTCGAAGGGCATTCGCTTCATCAAGGGCGGCCCGGACGGCCTTCGCCGCAATTCGCTTTCGCCGCCCGGCGTGCGCCAGACCGGGCTGAACTGGCGTGGCCGCGCGGGCGACGTGATGCTGCGCACGCTCGGCGACCGCCTGCGCGAGCGCGGCGGCAAACTGTCGCGTGGCCTTTCCGCGCGGCAGTTGCAGATGGACGATGGCCGATGCGTGGGGCTGACGCTCGATGCGGTCGATGGCCACACCGTCAGCGTGCGCGCGCGGGCCGTGGTGATCGCCGATGGCGGCTTCCAGGCCAACCCCGATCTGGTGCGGCGCTTCATCTCGCCGCGGCCCGAGCAACTGCTGCAGCGCAACGCCGGCTCCGGGGTTGGGTCCGGCCTGCTGATGGCCGAGGCGGTCGGCGCCCAGCTGGTGGGCACCGGGCGCTTCTACGGGCACGTGCACCACCGCAACGCCATGGCCGATGGCGGCCTCTGGCCGTACCCGGTGCTGGACTCGTTGGCCACGGCCGGCCTGGTCGTCGACGCCGCCGCAAAGCGCTTCTGCAATGAAGGCCTGGGTGGCGTTTTCGTCACCAATGCCATCGCCCGGCTGGACGAGCCTCTGTCGGCGACGGTGGTGTTCGACGACGCCACCTGGAACGGCCCGGGGCGCGACTGGCTGTTGCCGGCCAACCCCTACCTGGTCAACGCCGGCGGCGATGTGCAGACCGCCACAACGCTGGACGAACTCGCGCCCAAGGTCGGCCTCGATCCCGCGGCGTTGAAGGCGACCGTCGCGGCCTACAACCGCCAGGTGGATGGGGGCCACGCGGGTGATCAACCGGCGCGTTCCACGTCGCCCTACAAAGCCTGGCCGGTGCGCCAGGGCCCGTTCCACGCCATCCCTCTGTGCGCCGGCATCACCTACACCATGGGCGGCATCGCCACCGACGCGGCCGGCCGGGTTCTGCACACCACCGGCGCGCCGATCGCCGGGCTGTATGCGGCCGGCTCGGCCACCGGTGGGCTGGAGGGCGGCGGTGAGGCAGCGGGCTATTCCGGCGGCCTGTCGAAAGCCAGCGTATTCGGATTGCTGGCCGGCGACGCCATTGTCGAAGCGCTGGCTGGCGCAGCCGCCAACATGAAGGCCGTGGCCTGACATGCCGGGCGCAGCCGCCCCGCAGTGGGACCGCGAAGTCGATCTGTTGATCCTGGGGGCTGGCGCGGCCGGCATGGCCACCGGCCTGGTCGCCAGCCTCGAAGGACTCAAACCTTTGATCCTGGAGAAGAGCCAGCATGTGGGCGGCACCGCCGCGACCTCTGCCGGCACCATCTGGATTCCCGGCAACCAGCAGAGCCTGGATGCCGGCTACCACGACAACGTGCGCGAAGCCGAGGCCTATCTGGACAAGCTGGTGGGCTCGCCCGACACGGCCGGTTTGCGCCGCGCGTTTCTGGAGACCGGCCCCCGCGTCGTCGACTACCTGCGGCAAAAGACCGACGTGCATTTCGTGCCCTCGGGCAAGCACCCCGACTACCGCGACCTGGCCGGCGCGGCGGTGCTGGGGCGCACGCTGGCGCCGGCCGTCTTCGATGCCGGTGTGCTGGGCCAGGACTTCGAGCGCGTGCGCCCGCCCATACCCGAGTTCATGGTGCTCGGCGGCATGATGGCGGGAAAGGACGATATCCCGAGGCTGATCGGGCGCTTCAGGTCGGTGGGCAACTTCGTCTACGCCGGCAGGTTGTTCTGGCGTTACCTGATGGACCGCCTGCGCTTCTCGCGTGGCGCCCGGGTCGTCATGGGCAACGCCCTGGTCTCGCGGCTTTTCTACAGTATCAAAAAACAGGGTGTGCCGGTGATGTTCGGCGCACGCGTCACGGCACTGGTGCATGCGGGCGAGGCGGTGGTCGGCGCCGTCGTCGACACCGGCGCGGAGAGCCTGCGCGTGCGGGCACTGCGCGGCGTGGTGATTGCCACCGGCGGCTTCGGCCACAGCGACAAGTTGCGCAAGGAGTTCATGCCGTACCCGACCCCGCCGTATTCGGTCGCCGCGGCCGACAACACCGGTGACGGCATCGAACTCGGCCGACGCTACGGCGGCCAGGCGCCGGCCGGTGGCGCGGGCGAGGCCGCGTTCTGGACACCGGTGTCGGTGACCCGGCGGCCCGGTGGCGTCATGGGGGTGTATCCGCATCTGTCGCTCGACCGCGCCAAGCCCGGGCTGATCGCGGTGAACGGCGCGGGCCAGCGTTTCGTCAACGAGGCCGACTCTTACCATGACTTCGTGATCGGCATGTACCGGTCGCACCGGAGCGCGCCGACCATCCCGGCCTATCTGATCTGCGAGAAAGGCTTCGTCGCGAAATACGGCCTGGGCAACATCCACCCCGGCACCAGGAATCTGGCGAGATTCGAGCGCGAGGCTTATGTCACCGTGGCCGACACTCTGGCCGAACTGGCCGGGCGTATCGGCCTGGACGCGGCTGCCCTGCAGGCCACACTGGTGCGCTACAACGGCTTCGCCCGCGAAGGCCGTGACCTCGACTTCGGCAAAGGCGAAACCGAGCTGAACCGCTTCAACGGCGACGCGCGTGTAAAGCCCAACCCCTGCCTGGCCGAGATCAAGACCGGGCCGTTCGTGGCCCTCGCCGTGTACCCCGCCGAGATCGGCACCAGTGCCGGCCTGGCGACTGACCCGGATGGCCGTGTGCTGAACGCGCAGGGCCAGCCGATCGCCGGCCTCTATGCCTGCGGCGCCGACATGGCTTCGGTGATGGCGGGCACCTATCCCGGGCCGGGCACCACGCTTGGGCCCGCGTTGACTTTCGGGTACCGGGTGGCGATGCACGCGGCCGGCAAAACGGCATAGCGACCAACAGGAGACAGGTATGTTGATTCAAATCTTGAACGGCTTGGTCTACGGCGGGCTGCTGTACATCCTGTCGGTGGGCCTGGTGCTCATCTTCGGCTTGCGCCGGGTGGTCAACTTTGCCCACGGGGCACTGTTCATGGTGGGCGCCTATGTGGGGTTCACCGTGTCTGCCTGGGCGGGCTTCTGGGTGGGCATGCTGGCCTCGGTGGTCGTGCTTGGCATCATCGGGGTGCTGCTGGACCGGTTTGTGTTCCGGCTGCTGCAGGACGAAGATCCGATCGTCACGGTGCTGGTGACGTTCGGCCTGCTGCTGATTCTCGAGGACGTGGCGCGCACGGTGTGGGGCAAGGACCTGCACACACTGCCCACGCCGGCGCTGTTGTCGGGCGTGGTGCAGATCGGCGC
>JAQGMQ010000035.1 GCA_028292305.1 Rhodoferax sp. | reverse complement strand
ACGCCGATGACGATCGAGGAAACCCCCCGGGCGGCTCAGCCGGCGATCGAGGACCACGGGGTGATCGGCGATCTGCACACCGCGGCGCTGGTGGCCACGAACGGCGACATCGACTGGCTGTGCCTGCCCCGCTTCGACTCGGGCGCCATGTTCGCGAGCCTGCTCGGCGACGAACGCAACGGCAGCTGGAAACTGCACGCCCGCAAGTCATCCGCCAAGGACTCTGGCGCGCGGGACCCGGGCGCGCGCGTGACGCGACGCTACCTGCCCGGCACCATGGTGCTGGAGACGACCATCCACACCGCCACCGGCACGGCCACAGTCACCGACTTCATGCCCAAGCCCGCGCCCGACGGCACCCACGAGGTGGTGCGCATCGTGCGCGGCGTGCGCGGCAAGGTGGCGCTGCATACCGAGCTGCGCATCCGCTTCAACTACGGGCAGTGGCTACCCTGGGTCGAACGCCATGCGGGCGCCATCTATGCCGTGGCCGGGCCCGACGCCGTGCGCATCACCTCCAGCGTGCCGCTGGTGAACGCGGACTTCGCCACCTCGGCCGACTTCACGGTGATCGAAGGCCAGGCCGTGGCCTTCTGCGCCGAGTGGTTCCCCTCGCACCTCAAGCCCCCGGTCGCGCGGGACCCGTATTCGCTGCTGACCGAGAGCACCCTGCAATGGCAGAAGTGGAACGCGCGCTGCAAGGTGCACGGCCCGCACGAGGAAGCCGTGCGCCGTTCGCTGCTCACACTCAAGGCGCTCACCTATGCGCCCACCGGCGGCATCGTGGCCGCGCCTACCACCTCGCTGCCCGAGCAACCGGGCGGTGAGCGCAACTGGGACTACCGCTTCTGCTGGCTGCGCGATGCGGCGTTGACGCTGTACGCGCTGATCGCCTCGGGTTACGTGCAGGAGGCGAGCGACTGGCGCTGGTGGCTGATGCGCGCGGTGGGCGGTGCGCCCGAAGACGTGCAGATCATGTACGGCCTGCATGGCGAGCGCGCGCTCAACGAGATCGAGCTCGACTGGCTGCCCGGTTATGCGCAGAGCCGTCCGGTGCGCATCGGCAACGGCGCGCATGCGCAGCGCCAGCTCGACGTGTATGGCGGCGTGATTGCCGCGTTCCATGCTTCGCGCCGCGCGGGCCTGGGCGACATGGACAAGGTCTGGCCGGTGGAGCGCGCCATCGCCAAACAACTGACCACGCTATGGAAGCAGCCCGAAAGCAGCATTTGGGAAGAGCGCGGCCAGCTGCGTCATTTCGTGCATTCCAAGGTGATGTGCTGGCTCGCCTTCGACCGCATGATAGCGAGCGCGGAAGAGTATGGCCTGGACGGCCCCATCGCCAGCTGGCGCGCCACGCGCGATGCGATCCACGCCGACGTCTGCAAACACGGCTATGACGCGGCCACTGGCAGCTTCGTGCAGTTCTACGGCGCCAGCACGGTAGACGCCGCGCTGTTGCTGATGCCGCTGATCGGCTTCCTGCCGATCCACGACCCGCGTGTGCAGCGCACCATCGCCCGCATCGAAAAAGAGCTGATCTTCGACGGTCTGGTGTACCGCTACCGCACCGATGTCGGGCAGGACGTGGACGGCCTGCGCGGCGGCGAAGGCGCGTTCCTGGCGTGCAGCTTCTGGCTGGCCGACGTCTATGTGGCGATGGGCCGGTTGCAGAAGGCGAAGAAACTGTTCAACCACCTGCTGAGCCTGGGCAACGACGTCGGCCTGTTCGCCGAAGAGTACGACCCCGTGGGCCGGCGCCAGCTGGGCAACTTCCCGCAGGCGTTCTCGCACATCGGCCTGATCAACACCGCGCATGCGCTGGCCTCGGCCGCGGGTGGTGCCTGGGAAATGGCCGACCGCGACGGCAAGCCCGTGGTGCAGCGGCCGGCCGGTCGGCACGCTGGCAAGGCCCCGCTGATCGTGGTGGCGATCGGCGTCACCGCCTCGGGCAAGAGCACCTTCGGCAAGGCACTGGCGCACCAGCTCGGCGGCGCGTTCAAGGACGGCGACGACCTGCACCCTGCCGCCAACGTGCGCAAGATGAGCGCTGGCGAGCCGCTGGACGACGACGACCGCGCGCCCTGGCTCGACCGCATCGCCGGCTGGATCGAGCGCCGTGCCCGCACCGGCCGGCCCGGCGTCATCGCCTGCTCGGCCCTGAAACACGCCTACCGCGACCGCCTGCGCGCGGCCTATCCCGGCGTGGCCTTTGTGCTGCTCGCGCCGACCGAGCCCGAACTGCGCAAACGCCTGGCCGCCCGCAAGGGCCACTTCATGCCGCCTTCGCTGTTGAAGAGCCAGCTGCGCACGCTGGAGCGGCCGACCGATGCGGAGCATGCGCTGACGTTGAAAGGCACGGTCGACCTGGAGGAAGCCTGCCTGCGGACGATGGTGTGGCTGGTGTCGGGGCGGGACCGGGTTTGAGGGATTGAAGGGGCGGCGCTGGCGGTGGTCATCGGCCGGAGACATGGTCGTGGATGGGCCCTGCGCGACGAATTTACAAGCTGTGCGAGCGAATGGCTTGCCCACACACACATTGCCTTGCCGGCCGCCAGCGATATCGTTCTTGGCCGTAGCTGCCGTATCGAAGCCCACTAGTTGATGAAAAATTCGGACCAGGGGGACTGCTTCATCTCCGCAATTGCCGCATCTGCCCCACAGTTTCGATAGGTT